>JAVVRS010000080.1:0-6445 GCA_036654595.1 Oscillospiraceae bacterium
TTGTTGCAGTTGCAATCCCTGTATTCAACAACGTAACTAACAAAGCTCAGGTGAATGCTTGCGTTACCACACAACGAACAATTGAATCTGCAATACAAATGGCAAAAGCCGAAGGTGTTGATTTAAACTTGGAGGACCCTTTCGGTCCTATACCATGGGATTTACTTGTTCCAAAGTACATTGCCGAAAAACCCATGTGCCCTGTCAAAGAGAGTATGGGCAAAGAAACTTACAATGTTACTATAGACGGAATTGTTTTTTGCAGTCAAAGCAGTGGTAAGCTTAAACACGATAAAACAACAGCAACTAACCCCTAACACTTTCATAACCTAACACTTAATACATAACATAACAGTACACCCCTGTGAAACATAATATCACAGGGGTGTATAATGGATTTACAACAAAAATGCTTTGGCATATGCAAAACTTACAGCTTATTTGCAATCTCTTTTTTAAAATATACCTAAGGAGCCTTTTTACGATGAATTTTTACGACATGAACTTGTATTATGGTATTATTGTACTGCTGTTTGGAATTATAATTGGCAGCTTTTTAAATGTATGTATCTATCGTTTGCCGCTTGAATTATCTGTACACAAAGGTCATTCCTACTGTCCTCACTGTAAAGCTGATTTACACGCCTTAGATTTAATCCCTTTATTCAGTTATCTGTTTTTAGTCGGTAAATGTCGCTACTGTAAACAACATATTTCTTGGCAATATCCTGCTGTTGAATTAGCTAACGGACTTCTTTGGTTAGGTATATTCCTACGTTTTGGGCTTACAGCCACAGCTGTAGCTTATGCCGCTGTTGTATCATGTTTAATTGTCATTTTTATGACTGATTTTACCCATATGATTATACCTGACAGTATGAACCTTGTTATTGCTACTGCAGGTGTGGTATTATTTATTACAAACCCTGATATGCGTATTGAACGTATTATTGGTATGTGCTGTGTAAGCCTTGTTTTTTTGCTTATAGCACTGGTTTCACATGGTAAAGCTATGGGCGGCGGTGACATTAAATTAATGGCTGCATTAGGTTTATGCCTCGGCTGGAAGCTAATACTGCTAACCACCTTACTTGGTGCAGTATTAGGCAGCATTACATACCTGTTTTTAAAACATTCCAAAGCTCATGCTTTAGGTCGTTTAGTACCTTTTGGTGCATTTCTCGCCATTGGCGGTATTATTTCTATCCTATTTGGTCACGATATTATTCACTGGTATCTCAGTCTTATTATCATTGGTCACACTCATGGTCAAAACGGTGAAATTCATATGACACATTTAGAGTAAATTGCTACTGAATTTTCACATATCCGGTGCCACAACTATCCTAAGGCATGGCAGTTGCCGTGCCTTAGGATACGGTGTTCGGGTTTCCCGAACACCGTGCAAAAAACCGCAAGGTTTTTTGCGTTGTGGCACCGGATATGGCGAAAATCAAAGCCTTGATGATGGCATCAATCAAAAAAAATATTATAGCGAAAGTAAACGGTGTAACAATGAAACAAAGTGAAAAAACAGAAAGAAAAATTTTATGGATTTCATTTGGAGCAGGTATGTGCTTTGCTCTGTCTGAACTTATTATGGCAATCTACAGTCATTCTCAATCGGTACTTATGGACGCAGCATTTGATGCAACAGAACTTGTAGTAATTGGGCTAACTTTATTTTTAACACCATTATTCCATAAACCTATAACAGAAAAATTACCTTTTGGTTACTCACAGCTTGAATCTGTATTTGTAGTAATAAAAGGCTTTATGCTTATATCGGTAACATTGGGGCTTTCAGCAAACAGTTTGCAGCTTGCATTATCCGGTGGTAATTCAATTGATGCAGGACAAGTTTCTCTCTTTCAGTTAATAATGGGTATTATCAGTATTTTTGTTCTTATCATTATGATGCGGTTAAACAATACTATCTCATCACCTACCATTGATTCTGAAATTTACGGTTGGAAACTTGATGTTTGTTACAGCCTTGGTATGTCGGGAGCATTTTTTGCTTCTACTTTATTAAAGAATACTATATTTGCACCTGTTCTGCCATATTTTGACCAGATAGTCGCAATATTTGTAGTTTTATTTATGCTTCCGGAAGCAATAAAAATGCTGATAAAATCAATGAAAAATATGTTTTTATTTGCACCCGAACAAGAAACAGTGGATAAAGTTAAAGAAATTTGTAATGAAGTTTTAAGTTCATTTCCATATACACCGGTATTTTTTGATATTACCCGTACAGGTCGCCGACTGTGGGTATGTGTATATTTTACAACCGAACAAGATTTTATTTTAACAGAAAGTCTTTGTCAAGCGAGTAAAAATTTAAATACCGCTTTATCAAAAGAATTTGATGATTGTACCGGTGAATTAGTTCCGCAAATTTCATAAACAAAATAATCAAAGCTCTGTTTTTTTAAGCAGAGCTTTGATTATTTAAAAAATGTTATTTTAAAATTTAAAAAATCATAATGTATTGATAATTTCTTTTCTTTTTAAAAAGCGTTTATTATATTTAAGTGAAGCATATTTTGTTATCTTATACATACAACCTATATTAGACATACCACCCACAGCTCCTACAATTGGCAAGCCCTGCACAAATTTAGCATATAACAACTCCTGTGAAAGTGCATCAGCTGTATATCTTATCTGTTCTTCAAAATCCTGTTCTGTTGGTTTAGCTTCATCTTGCTGAATTATTCTGTCAATTTTACTGTTAAGCTGCAAAAAACTTTCACCGCTTAACAATGATGCCTCTATTACTCTTAATATAAATATCCGTTCTCTTGGTGTGGAATATTCAAACCCAAAATCAATTGCTATTTGATAGATACTTTTCAAAATCATACCTATAAAAATCGGTATATCCGGTAATCCAATACCAAGTAAGCCCAGCCCTACACCTTCAACACCACTTAAAAGCATATTGCCTGAATTAGTATGATTTGCTTTTTTTGAAAATGCTTTAATGTTCTTTTTATTTTGATTTGCAAACACACTGTATTCATTGGATCTATATTCATCTGTATGCTGCTGCTCTGAAAGAATTTTATTAAGTACACAATCACCTTTTTCAAAAATAGTCTGAAACCCTTTAAAAAAGGCAAGATTTAAAGTTTCTTGTAGCTTAGTCGGTATATATTTATCAAGAGCACTGTAAACATTAACACTGCTTTGTTGCTTTGATGTTATAAATTGCTGTTCTTTTTTTAAAAATGCCTGCCATTCTTTTTCTAACGGCGTTTTACGCACTAATTCTCAACTCCCAACAAAATCTAATGATATAAAATAAAGCCTCACACAAAATAAGCGTGCGAGGCTTTTTATTATATAGTAACTTAACTAAGATTTAAACGCACGACAATGGTATTAAATAAAAATTAAATTGTAGCTGCTATCAATGATTTATGATTACCTTTGGCTAATTCTTCAACCTTTTTAATATCTAAGCCCATAGCGTCTGTCATACGGATACCGTAATCTTTATCTGCCCAATAGCAATGAACTGCATGACGATATTTTATTGGTTCTGTAACCGAGGCAATATTGCGAGCGGTATTTTCTATAAGCAAAACTTTTTTGTCCTCTGTCATAAGGCGATAAAGTTCACCGCCTGCACGGAAACAATCATCTGTAGGGTCATCTGTAGGGTCATAACGATACATAGCACCTTCAAGTGCAAGAGGCGGTTCCATCACTTCAGGTTGTGCTGTCCATGCTTGATAGCTGTTTGGTGAATATGCAGGAGCACTGCCATAGTTTCCATCTACACGCATAGCACCATCACGATGGTAATCACTTACTTGACATTTTGCTTGATTAACAGGTATTAAATTATGATTTACACCCAAACGATAACGCTGTGCATCACCATACGCAAATAATCTTCCTTGTAAGAAACGGTCAGGTGAAAAACCAATACCCGGTACAACATGAGCAGGTGTAAATGCAGCTTGTTCAACCTCTGCAAAATAATTTTCAGGATTACGGTTAAGTTCAAGCACACCAACTTCAATAAGCGGAAATTCTTTATGACGCCAAATTTTAGTAATATCAAATGGATTTTCATAGTGATTTATTGCTTGTTGTTCGGTCATAATCTGCACATACATAGTCCATTTAGGGAAATCGCCGCCTTCAATAGCTTCATAAAGGTCTTTACCATGATATTCTCTATCCATACCTGCAATTTTTTCAGCTTCTGCATCGGTAAGATTTTTTATACCCTGTTGTGTTTTAAGATGGAATTTACACCATACACGTTCATTTTTTGCATTATAAAAACTAAATGTATGTTCACCGAAAACGTGCATATTACGAAATGATGCAGGTATACCTCGGTCTGACATGACTATTGTTGTCTGATGAAATGTTTCGGGAAGCAATGTCCAAAAATCCCAATTGTTTTGTGCTGAACGTCTGCCTGTATGCGGGTCACGTTTAACTGCACGATTTAGGTCGGAGAAATTGTGTACATCTCGGATAAAGAATGTTGGTGTATTGTTACCAACAAGGTCCCAGTTTCCTTCTTCCGTATAGAATTTACAAGCAAATCCACGAATATCACGTTCAGTATCTGCCGCACCACGTTCTCCTGCAACAGTAGAAAAACGAACAAAAGTATCTGTAACGGCACCGGGCTGTAAAACTTTTGCACGAGTATAAGCGGATATATCACCTGTTACAGTAAATTTACCGTAAGCACCCCAACCTTTAGCGTGCATACGACGTTCCGGAATAACTTCTCTATTAAAATGAGCCATTTTTTCCATCAACCACACATCTTGCATAACAACAGGGCCACGAGGACCTGCGGTTATTGCGTGTTCATTATCTGCTATTGGTGCACCGACTTCGTTTGTTAACTTCTTAACGTCCATATTGTATCACTCCTTCTCTTTATTTGGCATTTGCTGTATCTTTTAGCCATTATTGACACATTTTGTGCTTTAAAATTCATATTATGTGTTTCAGCCACAGTATAGCATATATATTTCACTTTTTAAAGATAAATTTACAACAATTATAATAGAAAATGTTAATTTAAAATCAAGGTAAATACTGTGATAAATAAAAAGACGACTGCTCCTGCAATCGTATCAATCACCTAACGGTGAAAGTACAAATAAATGCAGGAGCAGTCAATAAATAGAGGTAATATCATGGCTTTTTAAGTGTCACTGCAAAGCATTGGCTTTGTAGGTGTAGACATTATTCATTGCAAACTATTGAGCGGACTGGGCATCTGCTTCTTTTACTACTTGCTCAATCTTTGCAATTTCATCTTCTGTTACTTTTTTATCATCTTTCAATGCTTGGACTATCTCATCTTGTGATTTTAAAATATTATCAAGTTCTTCTTCGGTATATGTGTCACGATTTTCATTAAACAGTTTTTTCATTTCGTCCAAACTTGTTTTGACCTCTGCAAGCTCAGATTTGTATGTATCACAAACATTTTGCACATCTTCATAACCGCTATTGTTAATTTTCTCAACCAAAGTAAGATTTTCTTGATATAATACCTCAATCTTTGCAAAGCTTGCATCTGCTTGGTCAAATTTTTCTTTTGGCGGTCCTCCGCAAGCAACCAAAGCAAGAGTCATTACTGTTACCAACATAAGTGCTAATACTTTTTTCATTATGGTACATCTCCTTAATTTTTGCAGAATATTTATTTCTTTTATCAGTATAGCACTTTTTAGCTTAAAATTTAAAAAAATGTCCTGAAACGACCATTTTATGACGTGAAAAACCCATCTTTAATATTTTAATCTTATATTTAAGCAAATTTACCATTTTAACAATGTACAATTTATGTCCTCGTACAATTTATATCTTTGTATTGATTAGCAAGCAAATCTTACTGCATGGGGCGGCACAATTAAGGGCAAACCTTCGGTTTGCCCTTACGGCGGCGAAGCCGCCGGCGGTCACCGACCGCATTGTGCCGCCCCATTCTACAAATGTACGCCTAATCAATCCAAAGATATACCCGCACAACCCTTTATGAATATATACGGTGTTACCATAAGTACAGTGTGTTATTATTTATGAAGCTTTTTTTCATTCTTTCTCAATGTAATCTTTCTAAGTATGACCTGTGTTTCCGCTGCCCAAGTATAACCACTCATATAATCTCCATGGAACTTATTTACAGCGGCTGTATCATCTTTCATAAATAGATAATAATCACATTCAATCTTGCTTGTATCTATACTTTTACTTCCCCATTGGTCAATCATAATATCACCTATATCTGCTTGTATCAATGCCTTTTTTAATGCAGATACTGCCATACGATAGAGTGCTTTGGTTTTTTGGTCAAACTCTCTGTCCGACCACAATGTGTTTACAGCTTGTTCCGTTGTAACAATAGCGCCTTTACGGTCTATCAATAATGCCAATAGTTCTTTAGCTTTAT
>JAVVRS010000081.1:0-6430 GCA_036654595.1 Oscillospiraceae bacterium
AAAACGACAGCCGTCCGGAAATTCCATAGCATTGGGTATATCTCCGGCAAGAATAATACGGTTGCTTTCTTCGTCGGGCAAATCCTTGGGCTTAGATGAGATAAGTGCTTTAGTATATGGGTGCTGTGTATTTTTGAACAATTGTTCGGTTGTTCCCATTTCTACCATTGTACCTAAATATACAACAATAACTCTATCACAAACGTGTTCTACAACGGTAAGTTCATGAGAAATAAACATCATAGTCAAGGCAAATTGTTCTTTTAAATCAAGTATTAAATTTAAAATCTGTGCCTGTACCGATACATCAAGTGCCGAAACGGGTTCATCTGCCATAATAAATTCAGGCTTAACCATTAAAGCTCTTGCAATTGCCAAACGCTGAAGCTGTCCGCCTGACAGTTCATTCGGGTGTCGTGCCAGCATAGATGCAGGAAGACTTATACATTCCATTAATTCTTTAATTCTGGTGTCAATTTGAGCATCTTTCATACCATAAAATTTGCCGACTTCTCTCAATGAGCGTTCAATTGTAATTTTAGGATTAAAAGATGAATATGGGTTTTGAAATACCATCTGCATATGATGACGTATATCACACATTTTTTTTGCACTCAATCTTGTGATATCTTTACCATTATAAAGTATTTCACCATCGGTGGAATCAATCAGCCGCATAATGCAACGACCCAATGTGGACTTGCCGCAACCGGACTCCCCTACCACACCGAGGATTTCACCTTTATATACATCAAAGGAAATTCCGTCCAATGCTCTTACAGAACTTTGGGTGAATTTTTTACTTTGTTTATCATATTTTCTATCGCCTACAGGATAATGTTTTTTTAAGTTTCTGACGCAAAGAAGTGGATTTTCCATTATAGCACCTCCTGACCCATTTCATGGATTTGTTCATCGGTAAGCTGGCTTAAATGGCAGGCATAAAGATGAGTTTCGGACTGTTTACACAAAGCCGGAGCAACCTTAAAACATTTTTCGGTTGAGCGTGAACAACGAGGCGCATATGAACAGCCGACAATAGGTTTGTTTAAGCTTGGCGGACTGCCAGGTATCGTTACCAATCGTTTAGATGTACTGCCGGACTTAGGAATACTGTGGATTAAATCTTGAGTGTATGGGTGATGAGGATTGTAGAAAATATCACGCACTTCACCTGTTTCAACAATTTTACCTGCATACATAACAGATACTCGGTCACAGATTTCAGCAACTACCCCAAAGTTATGTGTAATTATAAGCACTGACATATTTCTTTCTTTTTGCAGATACTTTAAAATATCAAGCACCTGTGCCTGCATTGTAACGTCAAGAGCCGTAGTAGGCTCATCAGCAATGAGTAGTCTTGGCCCGCATGATATTGCCATGGCAATAATAACACGTTGCAGCATACCCCCCGAAAGCTCAAACGGATATTGATTATATCTTTTTTCGCTTGGGAATATACCAACACTTTCAAGCAGCATTAAAGTGCGTTTTTTAGCTTCATCTTTATTAATCTTTAAATGCTGAACAATCATTTCAGAGATTTGATGTCCGATTGTATACAGAGGATTAAGTGTTGTTATAGGGTCTTGGAAAATCATTGAGATATCTTTTCCACGCAAAGTTTGCAGCTCGGAATTTTTCATCTCAAGAATATCTTTTTGAACATCTTTATTATTATAGATAATCTTGCCGCCGTATACGATTTTATTTTCATCATGCAGACGAAGTATTGATTTTGCCGTCATAGTTTTTCCGCAACCGGATTCCCCTACTATACCATGGATTTCGCCTTCTTTAACGTCTAGGCTGATATCTCTTACAGCATATACCGCACCTCGTGCAGACATAAGATTTACCTTTAGATTTTGTATATCAATTATATTTTCACTCATTCTGCCGGTACCTCCACCATTTTACTGTTACCCGATGCCAACATACGTTTAAACTTTTTAATTGATGGAAGTTTGCGTTGTGCAGGGTCTAGGTATTCCTGAACGCCATCACTAAACACATTGATAGCTACAACTGTAACAACAATCGCAATACCCGGTGCCAATGCCAAAATCGGATTGCTTGTTAGGAAGATACGTCCTTCTTCAAGCATTGCACCCCAGTCTGAGGTTGGCGGTTGAACGCCAAGACCGAGAAAACTCATGGCTGCCATATCAAGGATTGCATAACCGATATCAAGTGTAAGCTGAACCAGCAGAGTTGAAATACAGTTTGGCAGAATATGTACAAAAACAATTCGTGCGGAGCTGTATCCAATTGAACGGCAAGCCTCTACATAAGTTTTATTTTTTTCAATTAGTACAAGAGAACGTGTAAGCTTCGCAAGCATTGGTATATAGATAATCCCCAAAGCAAGCATTGCATTCCATAGACCACGACCAAAGCTTGCAACAAATACAAATGCAAGCAGCAATGATGGAAATGATACAATAATATCTGCTACACGCATTAAAACAGTATCCAGCCAACCGCCGAAATATCCCGAAAACAGTCCTAGCGGAATACCGATAATTACCGAGATAAACACAACTCCCAATGCTCCGAGCAGTGCGGTTCTTCCACCAAATAACATTCTTGAAAAAAGGTCACGACCTGTTTTATCTGTACCTAACAAATGTTCCGCTGTCGGTCCTTGAAGCATTGCTCCAAAATCCAAAGCGTTCGGGTCATGGGTTGCAAGAACATTGGCAAAAAGTGAGGCTCCAATTATGACTATAAGTACAACTAATGAAATTATTACAGGCATTGTAAAGAATGTACCCATTTTTTCTGATTTTTTTGTAGACAATATTGTTTCCTCCCTTCTATTTATTACGAATTCGTGGGTCAATTGCTGCATAAAGCATATCGACTACAGTACTTATAATTAAGAATATAACTACCATAAGCATGGTAATTCCCTGAACCAACGGATAGTCACTGGCTTTAATGCTGTCTACAAGCAAAGCACCAAGCCCTGCAAGTGAGAATACATTTTCTACCAATACAGCACCGACAATCATACTTCCGATTTGAATACTTGCAACGGTGATTACAGGAATTATTGCATTTTTCAAAGCGTGACGATATACAACAGTTTTGTGAGGCATACCTTTTGCAATACCGGTTTCAGTATATTTTGCTTGCAGCTGCTCAATCATGCTCGTTCGTGTTACCCTTGCCGAAAGTGCAATCATACTGAACGCCAATGCAATCGCCGGTAAACATATCCTTTGCAGGTACTGCCCGAATGTTGCATAACTTCCTGTGATTGGAAAGGTCGGCCAAAAATTAGTAACCACCAAAATCATGATGATACTTGTTAGGAAAGGCGGACATGATACCAATACAAGTGATGTAATTGAGATTGTTCTGTCTACTATTGTATTGCGTTTCAGTGCACAGATAATCCCGAGAGGTATAGCCATTATAATAGCCATAAATGAGCCAAGTGCAACAAGCCCTAATGTTACTGGCAAACGTGTTGCAATAAGTTCTGCAACCGGCTGTTGGTATTTGTACCCAATTCCGAAGTCACCTCTCAGCATACCGCTGACCCATGAAAAATACTGCTCTAACGGTGGCAAATCGAGTTTGAATTTTGCACGAACATTTGCGATTACTTCAGGTGAAGTTTGTTTGCCGCCTAAAATTACTGCTACAGGGTCTGTAGCAGATAAACGCACCATAACAAAAATGATGACGCTAACCACAAAAAGAACAACTATAAGCTGAAGCAACCGTTTGAAGATAAATTTGCCCATGTTGTTGTTTTCCTCCATTTCTACTTGGCTTTTACAATTTTTAACTATGCTAACTTGCATTTACAATTGTAGGAAGCGTTAATTTTTACTTTTAAATTCCTTTTGACAACACTATTGCAATGATGTGTTAAACTTTAACACATCATATCTTTCAAGTCAATATTTTTTGTGGAATTGCGACGTTTCTGTTAACAAATTTGTAATGTATCACAAAAAACCGCAATTTAACTGCCTCATTTTTTTATTTGACAAAGCTATAAAGCATATATATAATGAAAATCAGATTGTAAGATTACTTCGTACAAATCAACTTACCTTAAAAACAAGGATTAGTGAAATTTGCAAGAACCAATTATAAAATCATGCAAAAAGGAGATTATATCATGTTAAAAATTCCCAATAAACAGGTTGTATTTGCCATGTCCCCGCTCAATCCTCCGGTTGCTTGTGCAAAATCCGGTGATACAGTTCAGTTTGAAACACTAGACTGTTTCGGCAATCAAATTGCTACCGAAAGTCAACTCCTTTGCGGCATAAACTGGGATAATATTAATCCGGCTACCGGCCCACTGTACATTGAAAATGCTAAACCGGGTGACACTTTAAAGGTGGAAATACTGAAAATTGAGATTGATAAGCAAGCTGTTATGACAAATTCTCCAGGTCATGGAGTATTTGGCGATAAAATCTCTGATGAAAAGACAAAGGTTCTTCCTATCGAAAACGGTTGTGCTCGCTTCAACGACAAGATTGCACTTCCAATTTGTCCCATGATTGGGGTTATCGGCACTTCCCCGGTAAGCACTGCCATTGAAACAGGTTCCCCCGGTGCTCATGGCGGAAACATGGATTGTAATCAAATAATTGAGGGCAGTACCTTGTATTTACCTGTAAATGTTGATGGTGCTCTGCTTGCAATGGGTGACTTGCACGCCGTCATGGGAGATGGTGAAATTTCTGTTTGCGGTGCTGAAATAGCGGGTTTGGTCACGGTTAGGATATCTATTATCAAAAATTCCAAATTGCCGCTCCCATTCTTAAAAAGTAACGGCTGTGCAATGGCATTGTCCTCCGCTGACACATTGGATAACGCCGCAAAAGCAGCAACACTTGCCATGCAAAATCTAATTTGTGATACACTGCCGCTTGACTTCCATGATGCAGGTATGCTCCTATCTCTGACAGGAAATCTTCGTATTTGTCAAGTGGTTGACCCGTTGGTTACCTGCCGTATGGAGCTTCCTCTGTGGATATGGGAAAAATACAACACAACAATTTAATAGTAGATTAATACCGCTTATAAAAAGCCATCGTATATACGATGGCTTTTTTTGTGTTGTTTTATAAATCTATCTTCGCATATTTACCTTGCCAGCTGTTTCTTCTGACAAGCTCTTTATCAATATCATTTAACACGCAGAATTTTTTTAAACTCCACAACGGACCTATCAATGATTGTTTTTCTCCATCTCCGGTCAATCGCTGTATAACTACCTCGGGTGGGATTATTTCCAATTGGTCACAGACTAAATTTACATAATCCTCTTGTGTCATTAGCCCAAACTCACCTGCACAATACTGCTTTGCTATGACTGTGTTCTTTAGTATATGCAAAAGATGTACCTTGAGATAGGTTGGCTTTAAATCTACTACTTGTCTTACCGTTTGCATCATCATCTCCTTGCTTTCACCGGGTAAACCATTTATAATATGCACACAAATATTAAGCCCTCTCTCTTTCAGCAAAGAAAATCCATATAAAAATTCTTCATAAGGATATCCTCTGTTAAACTTTTCAGCAGTTTTATCGTGTACTGTCTGCAAACCAAGCTCAACAATTAAATATGTTCGTTTTGAAAGCTCTTGCAGATAATCAGCAATCGCTTCATCAATGCAATCTGGGCGTGTTGCTATGCTCAGACCTACAACATCATCAAAAAGCAATACTTGCTCATAGCAAGCTTTTAACACATCAAGTGGGGCATAGGTGTTCGTGTAAGCTTGAAAATAAGGCATACACAAGGCGTTTGCCCACTTATTGTGCATTGATGCCGACACAGTATCAAACTGTTCTTTTAGGCTTACATCCGGGTTTCCGGCAAAGTCACCACTACCGGTTCCCGAACAGAATGTGCAGCCGCCATATCCTTTTGTACCATCACGGTTTGGACAGCCAAATCCTGCATTTAATGACACTTTAAATACCTTAGTGCCAAATTTTTGTTTAAGGTGATAATCAAAAGTGTGGTAGCGTTTATTGCTGTCTGTATACAGAAATGGATTATTCATTATGTCCTCCTTGTATTTTTGTATAAAGAAAATGCCCGTTAAATCAACAGGCATTAATTTTTATTTATGATAAGTATTTACCGACGGTGTTATACAGTAAAATCAAGTCAAGAATTAATGTAAATCCACCGCAGGTTAAGATGTAGAAATTTTTCAGAGCTTTATGTTTGATGCAGCCTGCCAAAACCCCTATGGCAATAGACGCAACCACAAGTCCGATAATATCCAATGCCAACACTAAAAAATAATATGGAAATTGTATACTTCTAATTAACAGTCTAACTACAGGTACTGCTGATATATGCATCAATGGAACCAACAGTAGTGGTAACAATGCAATTGCCATTTCACGTTTTTTTGTACACATAAACATAAACGAC
>JAVVRS010000082.1:0-1806 GCA_036654595.1 Oscillospiraceae bacterium
ATTTTCCACAGTTGAAGGAGTAAAAGAGGACGTAACCGAAATCGTTTTGAATATTAAAGGGCTGACGGCTAAACTTCATGGCGAAGGCCCCAAATTGCTTACAATTGATGCAAAAGGTGAATGTGAAGTTACAGCAGGTTCCATTATATGTGATTCTGATGTGGAAATACTTGACCCAAGTATGCATATCGCTACCTTAGGTCCGGATGCAGTTCTGAGAATGGAACTTATTTTGGATAAAGGTCAAGGCTATGTATCAGCTGATAAAAATAAGCAGATTGTTCGTGATAGACAAAATGATAAGAATTTTCAGGAAAAAAATGCTATCGATAAGATTGTTATCGGAAAAATCTTTGTGGATAGTATCTATACTCCTGTACTCAAGGTGAATTACCAAATTGAAAATACCCGTGTAGAACAGATAACAGACTATGATAAACTGACTTTGGAAGTCTGGACAGATGGAACAATCTCCGCTAAAGAGGCTGTTAGTTTGGCTGCCAAGATCCTCAATAGACAACTCAATCACTTCGTTGATTTATCAGAAGAAGTGAGCAACACCGAAATCATGGATACCAAAGAAGATAGCGGCAAAGAGAAAGTCCTTGAGATGACCATTGAAGAGCTTGACTTGTCTGTTCGTGCATTTAACTGTTTAAAAAGAGCGGGCGTTAACAATGTCAGCGACCTCATCGGTAAATCCCAAGAGGATATGATGAAGGTGCGTAATTTAGGTAAAAAATCTCTTGAAGAGGTTATTCAAAAGCTCCAAACATTGGGCTTTGACCTTTCTGCTACAGATGATTGATTTTTGGAAAAGCAGAGTGCATATAAGGTAGTTAAAAAGCAATTGTCCGGCGGTAATCAAATCACCGCTTTAGGTTGATTTTCACTTCTGATATGCCGCAGGATAAATAGTGTTCATATAAACTTTGTTTTATATGAACGGCAAACTTTTTGTTTGTCAATCTATAAGAAAAGGAGTGAATCCCAATGCCCGGTACCAGAAAACTCGGAAGAAACAGTGACCACAGAATGGCAATGCTTAGAGCTATGGTAACATATCTGCTCGAAACTGGCAGAATTGAAACTACAGTTACAAGAGCTAAAGAGGTCAAAGCTATGACCGAGAAGATTATAACTAAGGCAAAGTTAGATAACCTACACTCCAAGCGTCAGGTATACTCTTTTATTACTAAAGAAGATGTAGCGAAGAAGGTTTTCGACGAAATTGCACCTAAGTATAAAGATAGAAACGGTGGCTATGTTCGTATTATGAAAATCGGACCTCGTCGTGGTGACGCAGCAGAGATGGCAATTATTGAACTTATATAGTTAAATAAAGCTTGTTGGGACAGATGTAATTTATTTTTGCATCTGTCCAAACTTTTTTTATGCCTTTTTAAAGGTTTTAACTATAGCGCACAATCAAAAGAGGCACCCCCCAAGGGGGTGCCCTTTTGGGCGGCGAAGCCGCCGGCGGCACGAAGTGCCGTATTGTGCTGCTATGGTGGAGGCGTGGACATCACCGCCAAACAAAAGCTAAAAAATAGCAAAGTGTAAATGGCGGTGTCATTCGTCCTTTGGTTTGTCCCAAAATAGAAAATAACCGCTACTCCGGTTAAAGAGTTAAGCGGTTACTTTCCAACTTAAAATCATTGAGGGCAATTAGTCTGTAGATAAATGCCACAATTTCTATATAATAGCATAAAGTTCAATAAAAATCAAGATATAAATGAATGAATTTTATATTGTTTGCGAAATATTTAAGCTAACAAGAGCAAGTCAGCTCGGCCCCGCCGAGGG
>JAVVRS010000082.1:1816-6409 GCA_036654595.1 Oscillospiraceae bacterium
CATGGTCAACCATAAACGGGTTCCCCTTGAATTCGGGGGTGCCGAGCCGGCGGCGATACCGAAATTTGATTTATTATTCGCTTAAAGCCCAACCTTTGCAAACGTCAACCCATTTAATATTAGAAGAATATTTAGCAAGCTCATCACAGGTAAGCTGTATTGCAGAATTACTGCTTCCACAAGCAGGGTAGATTGTATCAAAGCGTTTAAGAGAGATATCACAGTAAACTTTTGTACCATCAGGATTGCCAAACGGACAAACTCCACCAATTGTATATCCTGTTAATATTGGGACTTCTTCAGCGGAAAGCATGGTAGCTTTTGTGGCAAATTCACCTTTATATTTAGAATTATCTATCTTTGCATCACCTGCGGTTACAATTAGCACACAACCGCCGTTAACCTTGAATGAAAGTGTTTTAGCTATACGAGCAGGTATTACACCTACCGCTTGAGCGGCAAGCTCAACGGTTGCACTGGATACAGCAAACTCCATGATATCATTTTCACGACCATATTGTTTAAAAAATTGTTTAACTTTTTCAATTGACATTATATATTCCCTCCACACTTTATAAGATATAATATCTTATATTTTATCACAAAAAGCAAAAAAAGTAAATTTTTGTTGTCTATTTTTGCAGATTATGGTATCTTATTTATTATGTTAACTTTACCATGAAAGAGGTTTTTTTATAAATGTGGATTATCTATCCGATTATATTTATTGCAGGATTTGTAGATGCTATTGCAGGCGGTGGTGGTCTTATATCTTTATCAGGATATTATGCTATAGGTTTGCCGCCGCATATCGCATTAGCTACCAATAAATTTTCGTCAACAGCAGGAACGGTGGTGTCGGCAGGACGTTATATAAGCAGTGGGCATATAAAATGGAAATCTGCGGCAGTTGCGGCTATAGGTGCTATTATAGGTTCAGCATTGGGTGCAAGACTTGCTCTTATGCTTGATGAACGATACCTTAAAGGTTTAATGATTATTCTTGTACCGCTTGTAGCACTATTTGTGCTTTTTAAAAAAGATTTTGGTATTACTACAAAAAAATTAAGCAGCAAAAAAGTTATTGCTTATTCAATCCTCACAGGGCTGGCTCTGGGAGCTTATGATGGCTTTTTTGGTCCGGGTACAGGCACTTTCTTAACAATAATTTTTACAGCTGTAATTGGCTTTGACGTGGTTACAGCGTGTGGTAATACAAAAGTAGTTAATCTTGCCTCTAACCTTGCTGCTGTTATTACATTTATGATTTATGGAGATATTAATTATAAAATTGGTATTCCTGCGGCAATATGCGGAATATTGGGGAATTATTTAGGTGCGGGTATTGCTATTAAAAAAGGTGTCAAAATTGTACGTCCCATGATGCTGATTGTTGTGGCTTTGCTGCTGATAAAGGTTGGCAGTAGTTTGGTTTGATATATAATCGTTGCACAGCGTTAAAAATATGGATATAAGCCTTTGTAACTTGGGTTACAACTAAAGAGTTACCGTGAAGGCGAAAGACCGACCCAGGCCGGCGGAGAGGCTTGGCCTATCCGAACTTGCCGCTTTGCGGCAAGTGCGGGCAATTTGCCCTGCTGCGTGGGTCGGGTGCGGTTAAGAAGCTTGTTGGAAATATCTTGCCAAAGCTAAATAACGACGGCATCATCACAATGTGATGATGCCGTCGTTTTAATTAGTCAATGATTATGCAACAGAATGTAAGTTAATATTAGGAACTACATTAGTTGCTTTTTTTAGTACAGCATTAGCCGGAAGCAATTTGCCTACAACAATAAAGCGAACATCATCACGTTTGCCGAATTTGTATGAGCAAGTGGACAATACAATAACTTTATCATCGGCAGCAACATCTACATCAGGGAAAGAATATTCACTGCGGAGTTTTACTTCATTAATGAAATTGTTGAAATGCAGGTCGGTCATGTCATTTACTTCAACATAACGCAAATTCGTTGTAGTATATGAAGCAGCAAAAATTTCAAATACCATCTGTTCATCAAGAGTATCAAAGAATATGTATGGATTTTCTTTCATAAAATCAATATCTGCATAATGAAATAATTGACTGAAACGCTGTCCGTCTTTGTTATCATTATAATCAATATTATGACCATAAATTAAGGTGTTTTTAGAAAGAATATCTCTTGAACCAATGGTGTTTTCATAGTCTGCATAAAAACAACCGGTAAATTTATATTGCTTATTTTCATCTAAACGATGATAAAACAGATTGTTTTTACCTTGCATTACAGAATTATCAATAGTTGTATTGGGAACAGTCAGCCAACCTACAGTATCTTTATTTTTAATATTGGCATCATGAAGTTTTGTGGTATTATCTGGGGCTGTAATTAAATCTTTGGACGGAATTTTTTCTTCTTTTGGTGCTTGTTGTTCAACTGCCGGAGGAGTATTTGGCGTTTCCGGTTTAGTTTCTCTGCCACAAGCAGTAAATGTAGCTATTGTACAGGCTGCAAGTAATATGCAGAGAGTAGATTTAAGCTTTGATGGGAATAAATTCAACATTGGTAAATCTCCTTTAAAATAAATCAATATGTGCTTACGTTAATATACAGGGGATACAGAGTTGCGGACAGTGCCTTTATCACAATCGACCCAAACGGTAGTACCGCTTTTAAGAATAGCAGTAGCACCTTTTGCACCAACAATAACAGGTTTATCTAATGCTGCACCGGCTATAGCGGCATGAGAGTTAAGCCCCTCCTGCTCGGTTATAATTGCCGCTGCTTTTTTCATTATAGGCAAAAGTTTGGCAGTTGTAAAGGGGACAACCAATACATCTCCTACAGAAAATTTCGCTAAGGCTTCTTCTTCATCTTCAGCGGCACATACTGTGCCTATTGCACTGCCTGTGCCGACAGGCTTACCGGAAACCAATATATCTCCAACAACATATACACGAAGAAGATTTGTTGTACCGGGTACACCAACAGGTGCACCGCCGGTAATTACGGCAATATCTCCATCAAAAAGATATCCTGCTTTTTTGGAATTTGCAATAGCATGGTCAAACAATACATCGGTATTTTCTTTGCATTGGCAAATTATAGGCTCAACTCCCCAAGCGAGTGCAAGCTGATTATAAACCTTAGTGTCGGTAGTACAACCTAAAATAGGGATATCCGGACGGAATTTACTGATTACTCTTGCAGTTTGTCCCGAACGGGTAACGGTAACAATGGCTTTTACCTGCAAATCATATGCAATTGTACAGGTTGCATGAGCAATTGCATTGGTTATATCAGTGCTGTGCGGGTGATTGAGTGAATAGAAACGATTACGATAATTTATATCACTTTCGGTACGAAGTGCAATTTTTGACATTGTTGTTAAAGCTTCAATTGGATATTTACCTGCCGCTGTTTCTCCGGAAAGCATAATAGCACTGGTTCCGTCATAAATTGCATTTGCAACATCGGTTGCTTCTGCTCGGGTAGGTCGTGGATTTTTTGTCATACTGTCAAGCATTTGTGTTGCTGTAATAGTATGTCTGCCAATTGCAAGTGCTTTGCGGATAATCATTTTTTGAATTACCGGAACATCTTCCAATGGTACTTCAACACCCATATCTCCTCGGGCAATCATTACACCGTCACAAACTTTTAGAATTTCATCAATATTATTTACACCCTCGGAATTTTCTATCTTTGCAATAATTCTGATAGTGTTACAGCCTCTTTCTTCAAGTACGGCTCGAATTTGTAAGATATCTTCTGCAGAACGTGTGAATGATGCTGCTATAAAATCAAAATCTTGATCAACTGCAAAATTAATATCAGAAAGGTCTTTTTCACTTAAATATGGCATAGATAAATGTGCATCAGGAATATTTACACCTTTATTATCAGAAATTATACCTGAATTTAACACTTTACAACAGACATCTTCAGCACCTATTTTGGTGACTTCTAACTCAATTAAGCCATCATCAAGCAAGACTCTTATACCTTTATGCAAATCTTTAGGTAAATCTTTATAAGATACTGATGCACAGTTTACATCACCTAAAATTTTTCGTGTGGTAAGCACAAATTCTCTGTCTTTTACAAGCTGTACAGTACCCTCTTTAAAATGTCCAAGACGTATTTCGGGACCTTTTGTATCAAGCAGGCACGCTACAGGTAAGTTAAGTTCTTTACGAAGTTTATGCACAATATTAAGCTTTTCAAGATGGTCTTGATGGGTTCCATGAGAGAAATTAAATCTGGCAACATTCATACCGTTAATTATCAGCTCACGAATTATTTCTTCTGTTTGAGTTGCGGGACCCAGTGTGCAGACAATTTTTGTTTTTCTCATTTTTTCATACTCCGTTCTGTAAGCATTGCAAAATTACAATGCCTTGGTACACAACCACTAAATTAAAGATTAGTTCAAGTACCTATCAATCATATAATATTTTGCTGCAAAATTCAATGGCTATGGTGAAATAAAGCAATAAATACTCTATTTTATTCTATATATATGACTTAGCCTCTGCCCCGCCGTACTCGTCAACACTCTCAAAGGGTGTTGACGAGGGATTGCCGCCACAGGCGGCAATCCGGT
>JAVVRS010000083.1:0-6379 GCA_036654595.1 Oscillospiraceae bacterium
ATTGATGGTTTAAGGTTAAAGTAGTTGCTACCTCTATTGGGATATACCCTGCAAATTCTGCTTGTTGACTAAAAGTTTTAGCCATAGAGCGTTTTATCCTTTCATACGCATCACCATAGTTTTTACCGCCATACTGTGAATTTGGCAGTATAAAATGTCTGCGTGACAGATATAAATCGGGTAAATTTTCGTTATCCACCCTTGTAGTATAATACCCTCTGTTATCTCTTACATAAATATGACTTATTGTATTACATGGGTCATAGTTCCTCGTAATGCTTTTAAGCGGATAATCACTCAAATCATAAAACCTACCCGTTTGGTCAATCCATACCTTTCTATCGCTTCTGATAAATGGTGAAGAACCATATACACGCTGACAAAAGATTGCAAAAACGTCCCAATCGCTCAAACCATTGGTAACTTTAAAGCTTGGTATTGTAAGTGATGATAAAGGTTTTAACAATTCATAACCATATGAACGAATATGGGCATTGAAAATATCATTACCGTTTACCGAAAAATATTCTCTGGGTTCGGCTTCATTATCAAGCATTGCGGCACCTAGGCTTCTACATTCCACATTTAGTGTTGTACCGTTTTCATCAAGACGCTGTTCTTGTCGGTCTACTCTGCCCTCAAACACCAATTCATTATCAATATAAATATTAACTTGGCGGTAATTATTATTGTTAGGTTTAAATCTACCGCTTATTTCCAGATAATCAGCAGGGGTATAGCGGCTTTTATTTATATATAGTGATGTTACATCGTTCCATATGATGTGATTTTGTTGCAGGTCTACAAGAACACATTTAATATTCATATTCCACCGCCTATACTACCGCAAACGGCGTCGTTATTATACTGCTAGTATAAATATTGTTGGAATTTGTTTCAATAAATTTAAACTTAAAATTGTAATTGTCTTTTCCACCATTACCTATAAGCTCAAGTGATACCAATCTTGCCCAAAAGGGTGCACAGTCCGGAAGATATAACACGGCTTGAGTTTGTTTTTTTACACAATCTGTAAGATATCGTTCAATCTCTCCCGTAACACCCGGCAAAAATTCTCCCTCACCCTCTACCTCTGTCAATGCCCTACCTATAGGCTCACTTATCTGCCCTTTATAGGGTAGAGTATACACTGCTTGATTATGTGACATCTTAACCCTAAGCAGATATGGATTGTATGGAAATGCCACCGCTCCGAATTGCAATATCTTCATCTGCTCATACCTCCTCTAAATTGGGGCTGTAGCGTCTGCTTTGTGCCTCAATTTTGCGTGAAATACGCTCAATGTCAATTGCTGCTGCGGAAAACACTGTTGTGTTTAGCGGCTGTACCGTTTGACCGATGCTCGGCATTGGCGGCGGTTCAGAGAAGATTATCTCTCTGCCTTTTGTCACTGTAGGGTCATTGAGCGGCACTTGATACCCTTGCCGAAGCTGTGGTTCACTAAGTTTTGTTTGTGTGTTTTGCGGCAGCTGCGGTTCAGCTGATTTTACTTGTGCACCTTGCGGTGAAGCTACTTCGGTTAACTTTGTTTCTGCCGTTTTAGGTAGCTGCACTTCGGCTAATTCCAAAGGTTTGCTCTGCGGTATAACCGCTTCAGACAGTTCTTGCTGTTTATAGGTTGACAAAGGCTGTTGCTCAAAGCTTTGTTTATTCGCTTTCGGTACGGCAGGCTCCGCTATCTGCGGAGCTTTGTACACCTGTTTTGCCGGAGAAAAAAAGTTCTTTAATTTTTCGGCAAGTTTTTTGAAAACAGCCATTAAGCTGTCACCAACCTTTTGGTAGCTACAATTGTAACTTCTTCTAATACAACATCATCAAGTGTTGCCGCCTGTGAAATTTGACTCCATTCACAACCCGAATAAATAAGTTTACAATCCGGTTTTACGATAACTACATTAAAGCCGCTCAATGAATGGAAATCTATTCCATCTGTAAATGCCGCTTGATTAAGCACCACTCTGGATAACACCAATGTATGTTTTATTCTGCCGCCTATTGTTCCGATTGGTTCGGTACTGCCAAAAGCTTCAACATATCTGCTCTCTTTAGTAGTCTTTACTTTATAGCCTTGTGCTGTCGCAATTTTTTTGCCATTTACTTCAATAGAAATATCTTTGCCTGTTGCAAAATTAATAATTGCCATATAATATTGCCTCCTTTCATTACACCCTTATCGTTGCTTGAATACGGATAATACTCACTACTGTTGATACCTTAAATGCAAGCTGTGCGGTACAAACCGATGGGTCATCAGGACTTGCTGTTACAATTGGCAATTCAAATGATGAAATAAGTCCCTCATCTTGTTTATTACTCAACAATACTGCCGCTTGTGATGCAATACTGTCTGCACTCATCGCTCTGCCTTTACCGTCTTTAAGTAAAATTTCAAGATTATCTCTTATGTAACTCATCACATGGTCAATAATCAAAATAGTATTTACACTCTTTAATGTCTTGTCCTCCTGTGATGCTGTAGTTACTGCTCTTATACATTCAGTTGTACCTTGCTTTGTTTCAAACGGTGTTACCCCTGCATTAATTAAAGTATCAACTTCGGTTTCGGTTAAGGTTATTTCACAGTTTACATAAGGCAATTCTACCCAATTTAATGTGTAGATTGGACTTTGCAATGTAAGAACCTGTGCCGCAAATGATGCCGCCGTAAAGATTGCCGCTGTCTGTATACCTACCTTTGTAGGTGGATAGCAGATAATACAACGCTCATTGTTTAATGCCGCCGCAAGTGTTGTAACCTCGGTTGTTCCTACTCCGCCGCCATAAATAAGGCGTGGTGTATTGCCGCTGCCAGCTTGTTTTATCTCCGCAAGTGCCGCTTTAAGGGTTACACTGTCATTGCAGTCGGTAACTATTGCTCCGATATCCGCAATACTGCACAATGATGTAAATGCTGTTTTATATGCGGCTGTTGTAGGTATATCTGTAGAATTTCCAAGAGAAATTGTATACACCTTACTTACTCCTGATTTAAACATCAGCTCCGCTGCCAACAGAACAGTTGAACCTGATGTATATGCGGTATTACCCATAAGTTGTGTCAAGCTCGTAAAGGTCTGCATTGCCGCACTCTCACCTTTACCTCGTGCCACTATTGCACCTGTTCCCACTTTTACCCCTCGTCCTAAAGACGGTGTAACAGAATAATCCGAATATACGCCCGGACGTTGTGAATTATTGTTCAAATTTCTTCCTCCTTATATCTCTTATTGCTTGTTAAGCTGTATTTTATCAAAGCCTGCCGGTGTTCTGTTGCTTATACCTATTGGGCTTAGAGTTACTGTTGCTTTAAGCAACATACCCATACTCCTGCTGTCATACTTTATACTTTCACAGCTTACATTTGTTGCCGCAAAGCTGTTCGGTTCAAGCAAAAGCTTATCACAGATACTTCCAAATGCTTTCCAGCAACCCTCAGCATTGGTATGAGCATCGCACAAAATACTTACACCAAGCTGAATTTTCATGTTGGAAGCAAAGGTTTCTCCCTGTGCTCCAAATCCCGCATAACTGCCAAACCCACTCTTTCCTGCCGTTATCTCCATCAATTCTACCGCTGCTGCCACTCCGGTTATTGGCTGTTCCATATAAAGAAGTGGAAAAGCTTTATAAAATTTTACATTTTTTAACGATGGACAAGCCTCCAGCTCTGTAATAAACGCATCTCGTATTTGCAGTATACTTTCCAACACACTAAGCCTCCTTTATATATAATTCCCTTGTTTCGCTTCTGAGAGCATCGCAATTGTATACAGAACTTTATTCTTAAAAAAATACCTCTGTACCTTTCGCACACGCAAGCGTTCACCCATTGCCACAACAATATCTCCTACCGCTATATTATCGCCCAGTGGGTCATTGGCATAATAATTCATCATATTTGTATTATCTACCCCTGTACTCTCCAATTTTCCTTCAAGATTATACTGACGATTACTTACTGTAGGACAAACAAATGCCATGTATTCCGCTGTTGTACTCCCTTTTTTTAACGTAACTTTACTGCCATATTCATTTATTACCTGCTGTATCATTAAAGCAATATCATTCATCATTCATACCCCCTTAAAAACAACCGCATCTTGTTTTAACAAGTCACTGATATATGACAGCATTTCATCTCGCAAGCTTTTTGCTTTTTCTAAGCTACCCTCATTTTGCTGTACTGTAAGTTCCCCCAGCTTAAAGCTATTTACTCCCTCAAGATTTCCGCTTTGTACTGCCAGAGAATAGCTGTAAAACGCAATTCCTGCTGCTGCAAGTGCCAGCCGTTCTTCATTTCTCTCTACGTCTACCCATTCCCCTATCATGCCATACACTGTTTGCACTCCTGCTTCACATAGCGGTAAATATGCAAGTGCTTGTTCATGTGTAAGTTTTGTCATTATTACAAAGCTGTCCACTACCTTTGAAATCGTCACCCCGAACCCCCTCCTTATCTTCTCTGCTATACTCTTTTTTCCCAAAATCTCTCCCTCTCCTATCGTCGGGGCGTCCGCCCCCAGAGAGCCGCCAAAGGCGGCTCTCTGCCGCAAGCAAAGCTTGCGGAGCAAAATCGAAGATTTTGCGGGGCGTCCGCCCCACGATAGCGGAGATTTTGGATTATGCTGTTTTCAGTGTCATTACTTTTACAGCTTCGGGGAAAATTTTGCTAAAGCCTGTAATACAGGTAATTGCGGCACGTTCAAGTTGACAATCAATAAGCTTGTCATATTCTACATTTACATTGCCGGCTGAAACCATTTCCAATGCAAAACGATTGTCTAAAGCAATGATTGTACCGCTAGGTACAGCAGAAGATTTCATAAGCTTTGCACCGAGAGGAGTAGAAAGTACACCTGTACCTTGAAAATTAAGACCTGTCTGAGGATTTTGAAGTTCAGCAATTCCTAACATTTTAACCATCATATCCGGAGAAACAAGCAAAGTATTCATTTCAAAGTTTTCAAATCGGCTCCAAAGAGTAATAAGGTCATTATAAGTTAAGGTATTAACAGCTGCTGTTTGACAGGTTGATGCAGGATTTGTATTGCCATCACCTTTGATTAAAACTGTTACTGCATCTTTGAGTTGAGTTGATGCAATATAACTGCCAATTTGTTTAAGTGCTACAGTGAACAGGTCAAGACGTTGGAAACGTAAAGCTTCATATGAAGCTGCCAACATTCTGCCACGTTTAGTTAAACGCACAAGATTTTCACTTAGTTTAATCTCTGTTTGCGGAATAAATCCGCCTTCTTCAACAATTTTAAGTTCTTGTTCATCTTCGGTTGAATTTGTTACAAGATTACGATAATCCATAGAATTGATTACTGTATTTGCCGCAATAATATTTTCTAAGATATTACTTTGTGAAATACCTTGTTTAACTGCACGGGAAACATATTCCGGAAATAAAACGGCACTATCAGCGGTGGAAAAGAATTTTTCCAACATATCCGAGCCACTGCCTTTTACTTTGATTTCAAATCGTTTAAGCTGTCTTTCATATGCGTCTAAGCCGTCTAATGCAGTGTTTTTATATGCTTCACTTGGGTCCATTTTTTCCAAACGGTTTAAAAATCCATCACCGCTTTTGTAAAGTTCTTTTGTAATGTTAAGTGCTTTGTAATTCATCTGTTTTCCTCCATTATTTGTATTTTTTTAAATTAGATAATAACTTTAATAAGTTTATTTGTGGCATCTTTACCTACAACTGTCATCATTCTGCCATTTGCTCCTGCTTTCACACCACCTGTTCCATCAGCTACAAAAGCTGTTCTGCCATAAGTTGGCATTGTGGTATCGGAACAATATAAAACTGCAAAGCCATCTGTTTGTACCAATCCTGCGGTATTATTTTTGCTTTTTAATATTCCTACAAAATCTTCACCTGTTGCAGCCGCTGTAACGGCATATTCTCCCGAAACTTTTACCGGATATCCTACTGCTGTGGTTGGTGTTACCTGAAATGTAACAAAGCTGTCTTTATACCCTTTTAATTCAAAATCCATAATTCTCTCCATTCTGCCGAACTTTGTCGGCTAAAAATATAATTTTTACTTACTGCTTTAATGCGGGGCGGCAGAGTGCGGCTTCGCCGCAGGACGGCTGCCGTTGGCAGCCGTCCGCATAGCAAAACCATTTTGGTTTTGGTATTCCTCTTCCGCCCCGGAGCTTGCCGCTACACCTTAAACATATCGTTCTCAGCTTTTTCTTTCTCATTGCCTCGTGCTGCAAGCTGTCTTTTAAACTGCTTTTCATTCGCAAATCTTTCTATTGCCCTGCACATTTCTTCTAACTGTTCAATGGTCAGTCGTTCTCCCATCTCTTTGAGTTCTTCCTGTTCCATTGGAAATC
>JAVVRS010000084.1:0-6034 GCA_036654595.1 Oscillospiraceae bacterium
TCTTGTTTAATATACTCCGGAACTTGTAATTCTTCAGGTGAAATTAAAATATAATTTATATTTTCGTATCGAGAAAGTGCTTTAATTAAAGAATGAATAGTTCTGCCAAATTTTAAGTCACCACAAAACCCAATAGTTATATTATCAAGGTGTCCTTTTGTTCTGCGAATTGTAAGTAAATCTGCAAGAGTTTGAGTAGGGTGGCTGTGACCTCCATCACCGGCATTGATAATTGGTATTTTAGAATTCATTGAAGCTACTAAAGGAGCACCTTCTTTTGGGTGACGCATTGCTACGATATCAGCATAGCATTGTACGGTTCTAATAGTATCGGCTACGCTTTCACCTTTTGAGGCTGAACTTGAATCGGCAGAAGAAACTCCTAAAACATTTCCTCCGAGTTCTAACATAGCGGCTTCAAAGCTGAGTCTGGTTCTGGTGCTTGGTTCAAAAAATAATGTAGCAAGTTTTTTACCGTTACAAACATGAGAATATTTTTCACGATTTGCAATGATATCATCAGCAAGGTCAAGTACAAGCTTAATTTCATCAATTGTCATATCCATTGGGTCGATTAAATGGTTCATAAGCACCTCCGTAAGATTATGTTAAAAAAGTAACTGATAACTTAGCCAGTAACATTATACGCTTACCGCTATATAAAAGTCAACCACACTCATTATTATGTTGAAACTTTTCTTATTTTAGTTTATGATGTAGCTATAGTTTCGCAACTCGGCTCCGTCACGTTTAAACCCGCAGGGTTTAAACGAGGCGAGCTTCGCTCGCCTTACGCCGCCCTTACAGGGCGGCGTGTGACGGAGCCGAGAGGCGAAATAGCGGAACAGGTTATTGAAAGGAGCAGATGATGAAAAAAACAAAAAGAATATTGTTGTTTGCAGTTGCTGTGGGAGTACTGATGACAATGGGGTGTAGTACCGGCAGAAGTGAACAAAAGATAGATAAACAGCCAATATCACAAAAAGATTCTATTATTTTGGCAGAGAAAGAAAAGCCTAAGTTAAGTCAGCCATTCAGAGTAGTGGCATATCTGCCAACATCAGCGGAGATGCCAACAGCGGAAGCATTGCAGATGGTTACAGATATAGTGTTGATTGGTGGAATAGCATGGGACGAAAATGGCAGTGTTGTCATAGCAGATAAAGGTTATGAAACATTGATAGGTGAAATAAAAGCGGTGTCTAATGTGCGTGTATGGAGTACAGTTTTTCCTAAAGGAAGTATGATAAGGAATGGAACTGTAGGGGAAAGTATAGCAACAGTAGCTCAAAGAGAAAAATTAGCACAAAGCTTGTGTGAACATACCGCTAAATATGGATTGTATGGTATAGATATAGATTGGGAGTTTCCTAAAGACGAAAGCGAGTGGAACAGTTTTTCACAACTGATTGAAGTTTTGTCATTAAAACTGCAAAGTAATGAAAAAAAATTATCATTGGCACTTTACCCCAAAGATATATCGTTATCAAAGAGTGCAATAAAAGCAGTAGATTATGTCAATATTATGGCATATGATATGTTTGATAAAGATGGTTATCATTCAACTTATCAAACAGCAGTTAACAGCGTAGATTATTTTACAGAGCTGGGATTTGATACAAAATGTATAATAATGGGTATACCATTGTATGGCAGACCAACAGATGCGAGTAATCGTTGGGATTTGTATAATACAATACCAACCATTACCGACCCTGAGCAAAATATTTATAATGGCAGCTATTATAATGGGTTAACATTAATAAAACAGAAAACAGAATTTGCACAAAAGAAAAATTGTGCAGGAGTAATGTTATATCATCTTGGCTGTGATACTGCTGTAAATGAAAAAACATCTGTATTAAAAGCAATATATGAGATAACACAACAAGCAAAATAAAATACATATTTTTGCAATGCAGAAATATTAATCCTGCAAAAATTTACATGAAACCTTGCGTTTTACTTTAAAAAGATATAGAATAAGATAGCTAATCAAAATGATTTTGCAAAGAATTAAATTTTTTTATAGACATCTACAGTCAAAAAACATTCAAAACAGCAAGGTGAGGGAACTATGAATCAAAATCTATTGGCGGACATTCAAAGACAGATGGATACGTTTTCAAAAGGGCAAAAACTGATTGCGAACTATATTATCGACCATTATGAAAAAGCCGCATATATGACAGCATCAAAGCTTGGAATAACAGTGGGCGTAAGTGAATCAACGGTTGTACGCTTTGCCTCGGAATTAGGTTATGAGGGGTACCCACAGCTACAAAAAGCATTACAAGAGCTTATTCGTAATCGTTTGACATCGGTACAGCGAATGGAGATAGCGGAAGAAAAAATGCAGAGCAGTGATATACTTAAAAAAGTACTCAACATGGACAGTGACCGTATTAAGCGTACACTTGAAGAAATTTCTCCGGAGGAATTTGAAAAGGCAATCAATACAATTAATGCCGCAAGGAAAATATACATTATTGGTATAAGAAGCTCGGCATCACTTGCAAGCTTTATGAGCTTTTATTTTAATCATATATTTGACAATTCATGTCAGGTAAACACGTCAAGTTCAAGTGAAATGTATGAACAAATTTTCCGTATAGATTCCAGTGATGTTTTGATTACACTAAGTTTTCCAAGGTATTCAAAACAGACAGTTAAAGCGGCACATTGTGCAATTTCAAAAGGGGCTAAAGTAATTGCAATTACAGACAGCAATGAATCACCAATAGCAAAGCTTGCAGATATAACATTGCTTGCAAGAAGTGATATGGCATCATTTGTAGATTCATTGGTTGCACCTTTAAGCTTAATTAATGCTTTAATTGTAGCATTAGGTATGACCAGACATGATATAATCAGTGCATCATATGCAGAGCTTGAAAAAATCTGGGAGGAATATCATGTGTATGAAAAAACGGTACCTTCAGAATGTGAAGCCGATGAAGAAAATTAAGAATAGATAATAAAGAATAGATAAGGAGTTTCAATGACAAACTTTGATGTAATTATAGTAGGCGGCGGAGCCTCGGGGCTGATGTGTGCAGGTACAGCGGCAGCCAGAGGACTTAATGTAGCACTATTGGAACGTAACAGTAAACCGGGACGCAAAGTAATGATTACAGGTAAGGGACGTTGTAATGTTACAAATTTTTGTGATACACAAGATTTTTTGAGTGCAGTAAGACGAAACCCACGTTTTTTGTACAGTGCTATGGGTGCTTTTTCGTGTTATGACACATACAGTTTTTTTGAGGAACTTGGTGTTCCTCTTAAAGTAGAGCGTGGCAACAGAGTTTTTCCGGTTTCGGATAAATCACAAGATATTGTTGATGCACTGATAAATTGGGTTAAGGCAAGCGGTGCAACAATTTTACAGCAAACTGTAACGGGTTTGATTATAGAAGATGGTGCTGTAAAAGGGGTACGTTCGGGGGCGAATGTTTTTACTGCAAAATCTGTAGTTTTATCTACAGGCGGAAAGAGCTATCCAATTACAGGCTCCACCGGTGATGGACACGCTTTTGCAAGAGAAGCAGGTCATCAAGTAAGTTCTTTAAGCCCATCACTGATACCGATAGTGTTGGCTGAAAAATGGTGCAGTGACTTGATGGGTCTGTCACTTAAAAATGTAGTACTTACCGTAATGGATAAAGACAAACAAATTTTTTCGGCAATTGGCGAAATGCTATTTACACATTTTGGTGTTTCGGGACCATTAATATTGTCTGCATCAACACATATGGAGATAAATAAAATTAACCGCTATAAACTTTACATTGATTTAAAGCCGGGATTAGACGATATAAAACTTGATGCACGTCTATTGCGTGACTTTGAACAAAACCTAAATAAAGACCTTATAAACTCGTTAGGTGAGCTTTTACCACGCAAGATGATACCTGTTGTGGTAAAATTGAGTGGGATTTCACCTAACACCAAGGTAAATCAGATTACTAAAGAACAGCGTCAAGCTCTTGTAAAGCTGCTCAAAAATTTTCCAATGACACCAACCGGTTTTCGTCCTATTGAAGAAGCTATTGTTACTACAGGGGGAGTAAGTGTAAATGAAGTAAGTCCCAAAACAATGGAATCTAAATTAATCAAAGGTTTATTTTTCACAGGTGAGCTGTTGGATTTAGATGCATACACAGGCGGTTACAACTTGCAGATTGCATGGTGTACAGGGCATATACCCCCACCCCCCCCGGGGGGTCGTGCGCCCCCCCCCCGGGGGGGGGGCACCCGGGGGCGTTCCCCCCCCCCACAGGGGCGGCAATCCCGTGCCGGTCAGCTTTTGCCGACCGGCACCCCTGCGGTGGCGAAGCAGAGGTGCTGATTTGCAATAAATCCACACAGTGCGGCGGTACAATGCGGTCAAAGACCGCACGGCGGCATAGCCGCCGTACCGGCAAACCGTAGGTTGCCGGTGATTGTGCCGCCGCATACAGCAAAACAGACAGTTAAACATCAAAATAAAGGAGCATAAACGAATGATATCAATTGCTATTGACGGTCCGGCAGGTGCAGGTAAAAGTACTATTGCAAAGCAGGTAGCACAAGACCTTGGATATATCTATGTTGATACAGGAGCTATGTATAGAGCAATAGGATTATATGTATATCGCTTGGGAAAGAACACTTCAGATGAAAATGTTGTTGGCGAATGTTTGCCTAATATTAATATTGAGATAAAATACACACCTGAAGATGGACAGCGAATATTTTTGTGCAATGAAGATGTTTCACAAGCGATACGTCAGCCGGAAATTTCAATGGCAGCATCTAATGTGTCGGCGATGAGTGAGGTAAGAAAATTTTTATTTGAGTTACAGCGTAGTACAGCACTGAAAAGCAATATAATAATGGACGGCAGAGATATTGGAACAGTAGTGTTGCCAAATGCACAAATAAAGCTTTTTCTTACAGCAGACCTTGTAGAGCGAGCACAACGCAGGTATGATGAATTGATTGAAAAGGGTGAAACGGTTACCTATGAGTATGTTTTGGAAGATATACGTCAACGTGATTACAACGATACCAATAGAGCTGTAGCACCGCTTAAACAAGCAGATGACGCAATTTTAATTGATACAACAGGAAGTACGCTTGAGGACTCCACAGCCCTTGTGGAAAGAATAATAAAGGAACGACTGAAAAATGTTTTATGAATTAGCACAATTTGTGACAAGAATTGGTTTAGCATTTTGGTATAAGCTTGTATATATAAATAAAGCGAATATACCTAAAGACAGAGGTGCAATTGTTGCAAGCAATCATGTTTGTGCAGCTGACCCTATTTTAGTGTCTTATGGTGTAAAACAACAACTGCACTATATGGCAAAGAAAGAAATTTTCAGCAATCCATTTTTTTCAATGGTGCTTAGGTGGTTGAATGTTTTTGCGGTGGACAGAGGAGCAGGTGACGGTGATGCGTTGCAATATGCAGTTGAGCTTATTAATAATAAAAAAGTTATGGGTATATTTCCGGAAGGTACACGCTCAAAGGACGGCAATTTACTTAGACCGAAATCCGGTATGGCATTGGTAGCATACCGTACGGGAGCTGATATAATACCTGCGGCTATTTATTATACAAATGGCAGTAAATTTCGGTCAAAGGTATATCTGTGCTTTGGTGAGAGAATACTATTTGAAGATTTAGGATTAACCGAGGGTAAACCCAATGAACTGAAATGTGCAAGCAGACAGGTAATGGTTGAGATTGCCGCTTTGAGAGATAGATGTATTGCAGTATCACAGTCAAAGGAGGTATAACGATTGAAAATTCAGATTGCAGAGTCGGCAGGGTTTTGTTTTGGAGTAAACAGAGCTGTAAATCTTGTGTTAGAGCAGGTAGCGTTGGGTAAAAAAGTATACACATTAGGTGAAATTATACACAACCCACAGATGGTTGAAACGCTAAAAGCAAAAGGGGTAAAAATAGTTACTGACCCATCACAGGTACCATCTGATGGAACTCTCGTTATACGTTCTCATGGAGTAGGACTTACAGTTTATG
>JAVVRS010000084.1:6044-6374 GCA_036654595.1 Oscillospiraceae bacterium
GAATGTGTTGATGCGACCTGTCCGTATGTAAAAAAAATACAACGCTTGGTATCGGAGATAAATAATTCAGAAACTATAGTTTTAATTGCAGGAGATGCACTTCACCCGGAGGTTCAAGGGATTATAAATCATTGCAATAACAGAGTAATCACATTTAAAACGGTGGAAGAATTGGAAAAAATTCTCATGGAGCAAGCATCGGAGGCTCAAAAAGAGCTGATTATGGTGTCACAGACAACTTTTAATGGCTTAGAATGGGAAAAATCTACTACAATCGCAAAAAAAGTGTGTACAAACATCAAGATTTTTGATACAATATGTAAAGCTACT
>JAVVRS010000085.1:0-6365 GCA_036654595.1 Oscillospiraceae bacterium
ACTGATCTCTGATAGCTTCTTTAGCTAGTAAAACTTTCATTTCTTCGGACATAATTGCAACTCCTTCAAAAAATTTATTTTTTATATTAAGGTCTGTCTTTACGACATTGCCTAAATAACACTTTTGGGTAATACAGATATTAATATGCAGTAAATCCACCATCAGTGGCTACAATTGCACCTGTGATATGTCTGGAATCGTTGGAAGCCAAGAATAAAATAGCTGCTGCCTGTTCTTCAGGTACAGATGGACGTTTATAAAGCGGTGGGCAAACCTTTGCAAGTCCAAGTGTATTTGCAGTATATTCTTTAACATCTACGCCTTCTTTTGCAAGCTTTGTGAATTTTGCTCTGTAGTAATCCGAGGTTGCATCATTAAGAGGTGTGCTGCTGCCTGCCGGATTAATGGAATTACAACGAATACCTTTAACGGCACCGTCCATAGCGATAGCTTTTGTCATACCATTAACGGCATGTTTTGAAGAACAGTAAGCAACGCCCAAAGGCATACCTGCACGTCCGGCAATTGAAGCAACATTTACTATGCTGCCGCCTTTACCTGTTTTATCCATGTATTCAAACGCTTCTTTACAGCAATAGAACATTGTATAAAGATTGTTTTCGATTACTTCTATAAATTCAGGTGCATCTACTTCATATATTGCATTTGCAGGACCTATAATACCCGCATTGTTAACAGCTATATGTATTTCACCAAATTCTTTTTCTGCTCTTGCGTAAAGTTCTTTAACATTTTTAATGTCACGAAGATCACCCGGAACAAAAATTGCTTTGCCGCCTACAGCTTTTACTTCATCAAGAACCTGTTGACCACGTTCAAGATTACGTCCGCCAAAAACAACATTTCCGCCTTCAGCAGCCGCTCTTATAACTGTAGCTCTGCCTATACCCGAAGTACCGCCTGTAATAACCATTGTTTTTCCGTCAAAGCGTCCTTTTAAAGGTTCAATCGGGAAAGCACCTATACCGTCAATCATTACACAAACACCGTCCTTATAAAACATAATTTTAAATTTACGGCACTGTAAAACATAATTAAGTTTTAGTTGCATCAGTGCCTAAATCATTGTTGAATGTAGTATACTATTAACGAATTACTTTGTCAATGGAATGTCAGGTCACATTGACAAAATTTAACACTATGCACATCACAATGGCTAAAATTTGTTCAAGTTTCACATTTACATCTTCTAAATTAAACAACTTTAGTATGTAATGATGTATTATTTAATGTTTTGTCCTCTTTATTTTTATAGTTTTATTAATAGCATTATTCTTTTTTTCATCATTAAAAAAAGCGTCGGCGTAACCTAATACGCCGACGCCTTTTGATATATGTATTACTTGCTTACAGGGAAATATGGAAGCAAGCTTGAGGCAACAGAATTTATCGGCAAGGTCTGCAAATAAAGCTTGCCCGGGCCTTTTACCAATGTATTAAATACCCCTTCTCCGCCGAAAATCATATTTTTTACTCCCTGAACCGTAACTATTTCAACCGTGCAAGTGTCACTCATAGCTGCAAGATATCCTGTATCCACAATCATGGACTCTCCTTGTGCCAAAGTATATTCCACTGCATAACCATCAATTTCAACAAATGCCACACCGTTTCCGGAAAGCTTTTGCATAACAAAACCTTCTCCGCCAAACATTGCCGAGGAAACCTTTTTCTGAAAAAATATTGACATATTTACTCCTGCTTCACCTGCAAGAAATCCGCCTTTTTGAACAACAATGCCATTGTCGGGAGTAATATTAAAAGGTAAAATAGAACCCGGGAAACTTGAAGCAAAAGCAATTAAACCCGAACCGCCTTTGGGACTGTAACGATTTTGAAAAAGTGCTTCACCTGAAAACATACGGCCAAAAGCTTTACCAACACCGCCATTGCTTGTTGTTTCCATCTTCATATTAGAACTCATCCAACTCATTGAACCACGTTCTGTTATCATCACTTCTCCATTTTCAAGGGTACAGATGACTACCGGTAACGGAGTACCTTCAATTGTATATTGCATAAACAAACCTCCTTTTATTTGGAAACTCTTTTGTTTTTTTATAATATCTGTTTTTATGGTGATTGTCAACAAAATTTTTGCTTTTAGCTTTAGTTTATTTTGAGTTTAACAATATCATTAAAATCTATTACATAATAAAATCAAGCCGGATTATGTCAAAATACTTTATACAATACTCTATATACTAACGGGCAGGTTCAAAGTGTAAAAAAAAGCAAGTCTTAAAGACTGAATTACAGCTTATATGTGTGTTCCATGGGTCCTCTGCCTTTACCTAAATCAAGCCCTGCACGCAATGCACCGGTAAGATATTCTTTTGCATTTTTTATACTTTCGTCCAAGGTTTTGCCCGCTGCCAAATTACAAGCTATCGCTGATGACAATGTACAGCCTGTTCCATGTGTGTTTGGATTGTTTATTCTTTCGGATTTATACCAATGCACCGTATCATTTTCATACAGCAAATCAATGGCATCATTTACAAGATGTCCGCCTTTTACCAAAACCGCACCGCTAAGTGTCTTTGAAATAGCCTTTGCGGCACGAACCATGTCGGTGGGCTCTTTAATTTCAAAGCCGCACAATGCCATAGCTTCGGGAATGTTTGGTGTAATAACCGTTCCAAGCGGCAAAAGCTTTGTCACAAGGGTGTGCATTGCCTCATTACTCATCAAGCTGCTGCCGCTGGTAGATACCATCACAGGGTCTACCACAATATTTTCAGCTTTATATTCTATCAGCTTTTGAGCTATCACTTCAATAATTTTTGAATTTGAAACCATACCGATTTTAACGGCATCAGGGTAGATATCCGTAAAAATACAATCAAGCTGTTTTGCCAAAAACTCAGGTGTGGTTTCCATTATGTCATATACTCCGGTGGTGTTTTGAGCTGTAAGAGCCGTTATTGCACTCATGGCATACATTTTATGAACGGTGATTGTCTTGATATCCGCTTGAATACCTGCTCCGCCGCTGCAATCCGAGCCTGCTATTGTAAGCACCTTCTTAATCATACAATTCACTCCAATCTTCAAATGATGTTACATAATAATCGCAAAGCTGTTTGATTTTATCCTGTTTTGTCTTTGCTGCATTATCGTATACTCCGATCACCTTAAAGCCCGCCGATTTTGCCGTTTCAATAGCATGAAGTGCATCTTCAAATACAAAGGTTTCGTCCTTATCTGTGCCAAGGGAAGCCAGTGCTTTTTGAAATATCACAGGGCTGTCTTTGCCAAAGCCTACCTCTGTGCAGGTGAATATCTCTGAGAAAAAATCAAAAATCCCGTTTTTCTTCAATGCCGCTTCCACCATATATCTATCCGTTGCAGTTGCAATGCACATTTTTACACCATCTGCTTTCAGTGCTTTAAGCATCTCCAACACACCTTTTTTAAGCACTATTGTGTCGGCATAAAAATGGTCAATCATGCGATTGATACCATCAATAATTTCTTCAACACTCTCACTAAGCGGATAGTGTTCACGATAATATTCCGCCGCTTGTATAATGCTCATGGTATTAAATTTGTCATTCAGCCCTTTTTCCGGAACAATTCCTTTGTCAACAAGATATGCCTCACCTATTGTATTCCAAATGTACATAGAATCAAGAAGTGTTCCGTCAAGGTCAAAAATTGCACCTTTAATCTTCATCTCATCACCATTTCATCTGATAATTTTCGCAGTAATTTACATTCCTTTTCAATATCTTTGCTTGAAAATATAGCTGAAACAATTGCCACTCCATCAACACCCGTACCGCTTAACTTGAAAATATTATCCTGTGATATTCCTCCGATTGCAACAACCGGAATAGTTACCGCCTCACAGATTGCTTTAAGCATTTCATAGCTGACAGTTTCTGCATCAAGCTTTGTTGAGGTTGCAAACATTGTGCCCACACCAATACAATCAGCTCCGTTTTTTTCTGCCTCAACTGCCTGCTCCACCGTCTGTGCCGACACGCCAAGCATCATATGCTCTCCTATTTTTTGCCGCACATCTGACGCTTTCATATCATGCTGTCCCACATGGATACCATCAGCACCGCATTTTATTGCCACCTCAACATTATCATTGATAAAAAATGGCACTCTATACGCTTTGCAAAGAGCTTTTATCTCAAATGCTTCTATTAAAAAATCTTCGGTGCTCAGTTGTTTTTCACGCAGTTGAACACAGGTTACTCCGCCCTTAAGTGCTTCCTCAAGCTGTGTTATCAGCTTTTTTTCTGTGGACCATGCCCTGTCTGTGACGGCATAAAGCCTCATGAATTTTTTATCGCATTTCATATTTTGCACCGTTTTCCAAAGCTTGACCATCAAGGTTACAAACTTCATCAATGATGTAATTTCTGTAAGTAGAGTTGCCATCTTTATCTGATAATCTGTCATGTGCCATCTCTCCGCAGATACCCATTGCACAAACCGCAGCGGCAGCAGCTTCTAAAATATTATCGGGGTTTGCGACAACGTATGCTGTAGTCATTGCTGTAAGCATACAGCCTGTGCCTGTAATTTTACTCATCATAGCATTGCCGTTGCGGATAATGTAGGCTGTTTTGCTGTCTGCAACAATATCAATTGCACCTGTTACTGCGATTACCGCACCTGTTTTTTCGGCAAATCTTTTAGCAAACTCAATTGCACTCTCAAGGGTTTGTTCATTTACCGTATCAGCTACATCTGCATCAACACCTTTGGTAGTTCCACTGCCCAAGGCAAGTGCTTTAATCTCTGAGATATTGCCTCTTATTACGGTAAATTTTATCTCATCAAGCAGTTTGTGAGCGGTTTCGGTACGCAATTTTGATGCACCTGCACCAACAGGGTCAAGTACTACAGGGTGTGAAAGTGAGTTCGCTTTTTTACCTGCCAGAAACATTGCCGGAATTGTTCTTTGATTTAAAGTTCCAATGTTGATATTCAGTCCACCGCAGATAGTTGTTATATCTTCAACTTCAGCCATATCATCTGCCATAATCGGTGAAGCTCCGCAGGCAAGTAAAACATTGGCACAGTCATTCACTGTTACATAGTTGGTTATATTGTGTATAAGCGGAGTTTTAGTTCTTACATTTTCAAGTCTTTCTTTAAGCATTTTTCTTTCCTCCAATAATTTTATTTATTACAAGACAAATCACCGAAATAATTATCATAACCGGTAAAGTATTACCAACCGGTGTATCTATACGCATAAATATGCGGTATAAAACAAAGCCCAACAACCATATCACTAAATTTATACGATTAAAATCAAGTGCGGAGCTGTCTTTTTTTAAGATGAAAAAGTCGGTAAGCAAAATTGCAACCATTGGTGCAAAAACCGAGCCAATCAAATAAAGAAAGCTTTCAAACTGTGCAGTAGGTGCAAAAATTGCAAGGATTGTTCCCAGTACACATATAATGATTGCCGCCCATTTTTCATTGATTTTACTTGATATGCTTACACAACTGACCCCAGCAGAATAAACATCAAGAAAAGTAGTCGTTACCGTCGAGAATATGATTACTGCAAGCCCTGCCATTCCAAGCCCTGCCGTTACCATAATTTTAGCAATATCACTCTCTCCGGTAAACAATGCAGCCCCCATACCAATCAGATACATCCAACAGCTTACAAAAAAGTAAACTGCTGTGCTTGCAAAGGTTGCCGCTTGTTTCTTTTTAGCTGTTCTTGTATAGTCTGATATCAGCGGCAACCATGACAATGGCATTGCCACCGAAAGCTCAACCGCTGCACCAAAGCTAAGTCCGCTCTCTGCCACCGTCCCCATATCACCTCTGAAAACCACAGCACTCATTACAATTGTCAACACAAAAAGTCCACCGACTGCAACAAGATTAAGCTTTCCCAGATTTTTTATGCCGACCAGTATCCAAACAATAATCAAAACACCTATAATCAGCGACCATGCCCAATCACCGCCAAGTGTAACAACCGAACCTGCCGCTGCTGCTCCGCTGACAATCATTACCGCTGTCCAACCGACAAGCTGAAGCACATTCAGTGATGAAAAAAGTAATGAGCCTTTTCTCCCAAAGGAAATTTTTACCGTTTCCATTGCACTTTTTTCAGTTTTTGCTCCTATCATACCTGCAAAATAAAATAATGTACACCCAATCAAATGACCTAATAGTATTGCCAAAAAACCTTTTGTAAAACCAAGTGGTGCTATTAATGTACCTGTAAGTATTTCCGCAATTGATACTGCTGCACCAAACCATATCAATCCATTGGACAGAACGCTCGTTTTTGTTTCCTGCATTATTTCTCCTTGATTGAACAGGTTTCCATAAAATAAGCGGCAAACAACTA
>JAVVRS010000086.1:0-6325 GCA_036654595.1 Oscillospiraceae bacterium
GAAACGAGATTGAGTGTTCAGCCATTGTTTTGAATTTTTTTTGCTTAAAGATAATATGAGAGAAAATTTAAAGAAAATAAGTTTTACAACTTGTACTATTTTACAGTTAATGGTAATATATATTTAATAACAATAATTTTCCGGTTACATTTAATGTATTAAAAGGGAATTTGGTGAAAATCCAAAACAGCTCACTCTACTGTAAGAGCTACGAAATATTAATTATGCCACTGAGTAATCGGGAAGGCTGATATTTTAGGTTTGAAGCTCAAGTCAGGAGACCTGCCGAAAATTATTTTAATCGTCTTTTGGTGAAGGAAAGATGGTATTTTTTGTTGTGCATATAACACAACTGATACCATGGAACCTTTTTGTGAGGGTTCCATTTTTTGTTCAAAGACATAATAATGAAGGAGAGTTTTTGATGAGAATGAAAAGAAGAATGGTATCGTTAATTATGGCTGTAGCGTTGGTGTTGTCACTTATTATGCCAACATATGCCATAGAGGCAACACCTAAGGGTTATGTAACTGTTTCGGCAGAGCAGTTTACACTTGGACTGGGGTATGTGGAAGAACCCCAAAAAGTACCCTTTTACGAGGGAGAAAGCTATGCTGATGTATTGGATAGATTTCTTGGAGGAAGTTCAAACTATGTTGCCACAGGAAGTTTAAGCAAAGATTTTTACATGACTAAAATTAAAACGACCAATGCTACTCCCGAGGTACCGCAGTTTATACTTGATGAACTGAAAACTACAAATGAAGCACTTATAAAAGTGGGCATAAGTAAAGAAGGCTTTTTGGGAACTGATGATTACAGTACAAAATCAGGCTGGAACTATTTTGTTGGGAATATATCTCCTTCGGTTGGTTGCTCTCAACTTGCTCCGAAAGACGGAGAAGTTTGCAGATGGCAGTTTTCATTAAACTGGGGTGCTGATTTGGGAAACGGTGAATGGAGTTTTTACACTGCTGCAAATAAAGACAGTTTAACCCAAAAGGTAGCAGAGATAAACAGTTCACCCGATAAAGCAAAGTTTTTGGAAAATGCAGCGGTTAATGAAGCATATGTAAACGCAAATAAGACGCTTAAAAATTTGAAAAGCGAACAAACTGCTGTTGACGGTGATTTGACAGCACTAACCAATGCAGTAGCGGCTATGGAAACAACACCTACACCTACACCGCCGCCAACAGATGGACAAGTACAAAAACAACTTGAAACAACACTGTCATATATGGCAAGAACTACCGTTTCACCACAGTATTTTAAAGAGTGGGAAGTAATGACATTGGCAAGAGGCGGATATGCAGTGCCGGAACAATACTATCAAGGCTACTATGATAGTGTTGCAGCTAAAGCAACGGAAACAAAAGGAATATTTGATGCAAAAAAATATACGGAAAATTCCCGAGTTATCCTTGCACTCAGTGCAATTGGTAAAGATGCAAAAAATGTCGGAGGATATGATTTGACCAAAGCTCTTGCCGACTACCCCTCAGTTGAAAGCCAAGGGGCTAATGGTGTTGTATATGCGTTGCTTGCGTTAGATAGTAATAACTATGCAATCCCCACCATTGATGATGCGGCAAAACAAGCCACAAGAGATAAATACATTGATTATATACTCAGTAAAGGATTATCCGACGGTGGATTTGCTTTCTTTGGAAGTGCATCAGATGTTGATTCAACCGCTATGGTTTTGCAAAGTCTTGCACCATATCAAAGCAAGACGGCGGTTGCAGCTGCAACTGATAAGGGATTGGATTGGTTGTCCAAAGAACAAAAAGCAAATGGTGCATATCAATCTTATGGAAGTCAGTCATGTGAAAGTACCTCACAGGTTATTATGGCACTTACCGCATTGGGTATAGACCCTAAAACAGATAAAAGATTTATCAAAGCAGATGGTGATTTGTTTACCGCTATAAGTGAACATTACGTTGAAGGCGGTGGATTTTCACGAACAGCAAAGGGTACAAAAATAAATCAAATGTCAACTGTACAGGCAACACAGGGTCTGGTAGCATACAGTAGATTTGCAAGCGGTAAAAACAGCTTGTTTGATATGACAGATGCCGGAGGCACAGGAAGCGGTGGCGGAACAACCGACCCACCAACAAGCACAACAGGGGTTTCAATCAGTGTCCCAAGAAAAATCAGCGGCAAACAAGACAGTATTTTATATGCCGTTGTACAGCTTAATGAATTACCTCAAGGTAAGTTTAAGCTACTTGATGGTGTTATAAATATACCCGATGAACTGGCTGTAGAAGATGTTGTAATTGGCAGCCGTTTTGATGGCGGTAAATTACAATACAAGCTTGATGAAGTCGAAGATAAATTAAGATTTGTTTACACAAATACTGAATTAAATGATATTATTGTAAATGGTACAACATTTCCTGTTGACTTAATAACAATAAAATTAAAGGTAAAAACAAACCTGTCAAGGGTGGACGGCTACAAGCTGGAAATTTCCGCAGGTGGTATATCATTAAAAACAACCTCAAAAGATGCACCGTTTATCTTTGATACAAGCCATTCCACAGCTACATCAACGGTAACTAAAAATGGAATTTTAGCCAAAGAATTATATGCAGGTGATGGTATTGATGTTATTCCCGCAAATAAAAAAGCTGTAGCTTTGGAGTTCCTTAATATTACAGAAGCACCGGAAATTACTTTTGGCAATATAGTACTGTACCATTCGGCACAGCTTACTCAAAAAAATGGAACACCTACCTATGTTACACTTGTAGATAAAACACAAGCTATGGAAGACATTACACAGTTTACCATTACGGAAAAACCCTCACCTGAGATTATTTTTGGTGATACCAATACCGATAAAGTGGTGAATGCACAGGACGCATTAAATGTAGTTTCGGCATGGCTGAGAAAAGGTGAAGCTCCTACAGATGAAAAAATCTTGAGTATGAATGTAAATTCAGATGCAAGAATTAATACAGTAGATGCTATGGCAATTATGGAAAATTATATTAACAATTCAGAATTAGCTGTACTTGTCGGGTAAAAGGTAAATTTTATGGGGAAATATTTGCTAATCAGCAAGCTAACTCACGCCGGGGCGGCACAATAATAGGCAACCTTCGGTTGCCTATTAGGCGGCTTGTAAGCCGCCTGCGGTCGCAGACCGCATTGTGCCGCCCGGGGCGTGCCTGTAGCAGAGAGGGTAGCATATATAATACGAATGGGCTTAAATGTTTTATACGAAAGGTATAATATGAAAGAAATATTACATAAATATCGAGCAAAGTTTATTGCTGCAGCGGTGATTGTTGCAGTATTTGCAGTAGCAGTTATTGTTCTGCTGTCATTAAAACCGCAATTGCTGTCGGGTAAACCAAAGCTTATTTTGTCCTCTCCGCCACCGCTTGCTGTAAGCGACCGAAATGAGTTTACCATTGACGTTACTGTTTCAAAGCTTCCGGATAATCTGTATTGTGCTGCAAGTGTGGCAATTGTGTTTGATAAAAATAAGCTTGAATTTACAGGTGTAAAGCAAGGCACAATGATGACTTATGGTGACAAGCAGGCAAACGGAAGTGAATTGACAATACCTACATGGCAAGGAAATACCGAAACCGCAAACCAAACAGGACAGATAAATGCTATGTATCTGGATATGACAGCAGGTAAATATGCCTATTGTGCAGAAGGCTTTGACAGCGAGAATAATAATGTTATGTTAAGATTGGGATTTAAATTGCGTGAGAGTGTTTACAGCGGTGAAGTGCTTGATTTGACCGTTGCAGATGCAGTATTGGCGACGGTTACAGGTGACAGTGACGGAAGTAGTCTGGCAACTGTAAATAAAACCTTGCAGCCTGTAAATGCAAAGATAGTGGTTAAATAACAAGGAGGTGCGGTTGGTGTTAAAAAATTTAAAGAGATGTTTGGCATTAATAATAGCGATAGTAATGAGCTTGCTTGGTGGTTGTGACGTTAAAGAAAATACAGGCAGAATGATGGAGATACCTGCCGACGGAGTAATAAAACAAGCAGTTTTTGAAAAGCTTATGACATCAAATGACCTTGCGGTTTTCAGTGGAACCGCAAGTGATATAAATTACCAATGGCTGTTTATAGGCAGTGATATAAAAACACCTAAAGACCAAAATCTTGCACTTGAATTTACCAATACAAAGGTAAATGAAGTTAAAGAACAACTTAATACCGATATGGTGTTTGAATTTATATATGCGTCCACCGAGGAGATAAGTGGAAATCCAAGTCTTTCAATTACAATTCCATCAAAGTGGGATTGTAATTCAGCGGAAGTTTATCTCTATGATATGGAAAAGAGCACTGCAAACTCTATTGGAAGTGCAGCTGTAAACAATGCGGCAGATACAATTGTAACCTTTGCACCACAGCAAACCAAAGGTATTTTCTTTATTGCAGGCATTAAAAGCGAACAAACTACCGCAACTACGTTGCCGGCTAAAAGCACTGTAATAGAGGCTGAGGTTACAGACAAAGCACAGAACGAAGCAGCCTCACAGAGCAATACAACTGCCTCACAGCCCGACCCATATCTGAGCGACAGTACTTCAAGCAAGCCAACACCGCAAAGAGAGATTGAAAATGATATCTCCGAAAGTAAATCTTCATATAGCGGTGGTGTAAAAAATTCAAATAAAAATAATAACAGCAGCAGTAACAGCAGTAACAGCGGCAATAATACAGATGATGAAACGGACAGTAAAGATGAAAAACTTAAAGCAACATTGCTTATAAGCTGTGAAACAATCTTAAATAATAAAGATAACTTTAATAAGGATAAGCTAGCGGTACTGCCTGATGACGGAATTATTTTGAAGGAAAAAACAATTACATTTACCAATGGAGAAAGTGTCTTTGATGTGGTGAAAAGAGAAACCAAAGCAAAAAAAATACACTTTGAATTTAGTAATACTCCCGGCTATAATTCGGCATATATAGAGGGAATAGGTAACATATATGAATTTGATTGCGGGCAATTGAGCGGTTGGAGCTATAGGGTAAACGGCGAAGTACCGGGTTATGGTTGCAGTAATTATTTGCTTGAAGATGGCGATAATATTGAGATACTTTATACCTGCGACCTTGGCAATGATATAAAATAATGAAGATGAATGATATTTTAGGAAGCGTACACCCAATAAACAGTTTTATATTTTTTGTGGCGGCAATTGGCTGTACAATGATATTTATACACCCGATTATGCTTGCGGTGTCACTGGTATGCGGACTGATTTATGCAACAATGTTAAAGGGTATAAAGTCATTGCTGATAACTTTAGTTTATATGATACCAATGTTTATCTTTGTTGCAATGATAAATCCATTATTTAATCACCGAGGTGTAACAATACTGTTTTATTTAAACAATGGTAATGCTATAACCTTAGAGTCTATAATTTATGGTATTGCATCATCAACAATGCTTATGGCGGCAGTGACATGGTTTAGCTGTCTGAACTGTGTAATATCATCTGATAAAATAATCTATCTTTTTGGTAAAGTTATTCCCGCTACTTCACTGATGTTGTGTATGGTATTTAGATTTGTACCTAAGTTTAAAGCACAGGTTAAGGTAATTGTTGCCGCTCAAAAATGTATTGGTAATTATATTTCACAAGGCAATGTAATTCAAAGATTAAAATGCGGTATAACTATACTCTCAATCCTTATAACATGGGCACTTGAAAATTCTATTCAAACAGCGGACAGTATGAAATCAAGAGGATATGGGCTTTCGGGAAGAACAAGCTTTTCAAACTATCGTTTTTGTAAAAGAGATGCTTACTTACTTACTGCACAGTTCACAGCTATTGTAATTATTGCTATAGGTGGTATTACAAAACAGACAAGCTTTAAATATTTCCCTGCTGTAAGTGGCAGTATATTGTCACCTGCAAGGGTAATGCTGTACTTTGTGTATGCATTGTTTTTGCTTTTACCTGTTATCTTAATGATTGTGGAGGAAGTTAAATGGAGATATACAGTATCAAAGATTTAAACTTTGCTTATCCGCAAAGTCAAGTTAATGCCTTGAACAGATTAACATTTACAGTTTCAGAGGGAGATTTTATTACAATCTGCGGTAAATCGGGCTGTGGTAAAAGCACCTTGTTGCATCACCTTAAAACGGTGCTTACACCTCATGGCAGTCATAGCGGTGAAATATTGTTTTGCGGCAAGCCGCTTGAACAATACAGCTTGCGTGAACAAGCTTCACAGATTGGATTTGTTATGCAAAACGGTGATGAACAAATTGTCACCGATAAAGTGTGGCATGAACTTGCTTTTGGAT
>JAVVRS010000087.1:0-6321 GCA_036654595.1 Oscillospiraceae bacterium
GAGTAAGCAAGATGGCAGCGTAACAAATTCTGAAAAGAATGTTATGAGGAAAGTCCGAGCTTCATAGGGCAGAATAGCTGCTAACGGCAGCCGGAGGCGACTCTAGGGATAGTGCAACAGAAAGAAACCGCCATAGTTTTATGGTAAGGATGGAAAGGCGAGGTAAGAGCTCACCGGCGTACAGGAGACTGTACGGCCATGTAAACCCTATTCGAAGCAACACCGTAAAAAAAGGTACAGGTCTAACCTGTAGCGGCGGCCCGTCGTTTCCTTTATAGGTGGCTTGAGCCTATCGGCGACGATAGGACCAGATAGATTGTCATTTAATACAGAACTCGGCTTATATACTTAGTCGCTACTGAAAAGCGTTTGTGAGATTTCTCACAAACGCTTTTTAGTTTTTTTAAAAGCTTGATTATATGCTTGCAAATAAGAAAAATATTTAAAAAACCGCATATTATTTGTAATTTTTGACAACTATTTTCAATATAATATAGTAAGACTTTAACTGAACTATTTTGATGCCGACTTATAACGGCAGATGGGAGCTTGTTTATGGAACTTATAACGCTGAATAAAGCATTTCAAAAAAAGTCGGCAGTGTCTAAGCCTGATGCTGATTTGATTTCACAGATAAAAACATTGGAAAAAAATATTAGAACCAATGAAAATATTTTTAATATAACAACTGACCCTACCCTTATAGATGCTGTTATTTATGAAAATATGGCACTTAGAATTAGATATGGTTATTTAATGAATATTGCAAGAGAAAATAATATCAGTTGCAAACCATTAAATTCATCAGCTTGTTTATAAACTTATATCAATAAATAAAGGAATGATGAAATGATTTCTGCTATAACAATTGTATCATGTATCTTTATTTTTGCAATTTTAGGAGTAATATATTTACAAAATAATTGTTTGATAAAAGGATTGTTGGTCAACGGAGCAACAGGAGTTGGTGTGCTTTACCTGTTAAATATTTTTGGTGGAGTTACCGGTATGGCTATTGGATTTTCATTTTATTCTACTATGGTTTGTTGGGCATTAGGACTTCCCGGGGTAGTTCTTCTTGCAATGATACGAATAATTTGGCACTGAATTTATATTAATTTACAATTTATTATAAGCGGCAGATGTAAAGTGTTTTACAACTGCTGCTTATTTTTATTGCTTAGTTTGCGAAGTCCGCCACCGGGGCGGCACCCTCATGGGCAAACGCAGGTTGCCCATGAGGCGGCTGCCTAACGGCAGCCGCCTGCGGCATGAAATGCCGCAGTGTGCCGCCCCGGTGCAAGGACAGTGCAATGTAGATAGCAGCATCAGAGTAACACTATTGGATTATCTCCATAAAATATTAAGAGATAGTTCCTTTGGGGTATCTTAAAACAAAATGGAAGGAGTAATTTAACAGTGGATTTTTTTGATTTGTTTGCTGAAACAAAAGAAATAGTAAAACCGGGACCTAAACCGTCCTTTATGGCTGAACACAGAATACCGGTCAGCGGAAATGAAATGCCTCCGATGGCTGTGCCTAATGTCAGTGTTCCATCAGTGCCCGTACAGGAAGTCAGAGCGGAAACGAATAATTGTGCTCCGCTTAAACCACCTATGAGTTTAGCTATGGCAGCAGTTCCCGAACAAGGCTGGTGTAGATTATATGAACCGCAAATAGCTTTGGACAGAGGGACAATATTCCCTGATTTGGATTTCCCATTTTTAGGCAAGGAGGGTGTAGGAAGATGAGTGATAAACAAAGACTGTTAAAACAAATTCAAATATGTGGCTTTGTTCTTACAGATACCGCTTTATTCTTAGATACACACCCGAATAATCAGCAGGCATTGGAGTATCACAGTAAATACTCTGCACTATATAAGGACTTACAAGCGGAGTATACAAAGCTTTATGGTGGACTTACACATGCTTCGCAAGCTGATGTTGCACGTTGGAGCTGGGTAGATAATCCTTGGCCTTGGGAATTGGAGGAGTAGAAAATGTTTGTTTATGATAAAAAGCTGATTTATCCGGTAAAGATTAAAACACCTAATCCAAAGCTTGCACAGTTAGTATCCAGTCAGTTTGGTGGTGCACATTGTAAAAACAGATAGTTTTATGCGTAATAAAAAATCTGTAAGCTGCATTGAGGGCGGTTAAACACAATTTTATGTATAAATGCACGCAACAGAGCATTTTTGTCTTTATCTTGAAGGTTTGAACTTTTAAGCTTTGTCAGAGCATCTTTACAACGAATAAGAAAGTTAATGGTAGCAATATCTTCCCCATTATCAGATTTTACAGGACGTTGCAATTCTAATTCAGCAATGTGATTGGTTAGTTTTTCTTTGTTGACTTTATATTCTTCCAGCGTGTCAATACCACTTTCATAAGCTTGCTTGACCCTTTCCAGCTTAGAATATTCTCTTTGAATTTGGGCATCAATTAAGGGCGTTACATATTCGTTGTCATGCGGCGGTTTAACAAAGAGATTGTATTGTCCCGAAGCTAAATCAGTTTCAATTTGAGAGATGACTAAACTTTCTATGCGGTGCATTACAATGCTGTGAGAAACGGTACATTGACCATGTGCGTATCCATGGCATTGAAGCGACTTTGTGTCTGCCTTACCTGATACTCTAACAAGGGTACGACCGCAGGCACTGCATTTAAGCAAGCCTTGTAGCATATAAGGTACTTCAACAGTATTGCGTGAATATTTGGGATACATAGCTTTAATGGATTTTATTCTGGCTTGTGCTTGTTCCCAAATATCAATGTCAATGATTGGTTGATGATTGCCATTGACAATCATTAAATTCGGGTTGGCAAAATTACGGTTATTTGTTCCATTAGCCGACCAACGTATTTTACCGATATAAACAGGATTATTGAGTATGTATGATATTGTTCGGTTTTCCCATAAACCGCCTCTTGAAGTTCTTGTACCTGTAGCATTTAATTTTATTGCAAGTTCTTTATATGATGTTCCTGCAATAAAATCATTAAATATCTTTTGTACAATTGGGGCAGTAGCTTTATTTGGTATATATTGTTTGTCTTTTATATCATATCCAAATGATGGGATAGCTACAGGTTCACCACGAGAAACTTTTTCACTCATGCCACGTTTTACTTCTTCAGCAAGATTGATACTGTAATATTCGTCCATAGCTTCAATAAGTGCTTCAATAAGTATAGACATTTTATCATCACCGAGATTTTCGGATACCGAGATTACTTCAATTCCAAGTTGCTTACGAAGCATAGATTTATAAACGATACTATCCTCACGATTACGAGCAAATCTACTGAATTTCCAAAGTAAAATAGCCTCAAATGGTTTTGGTTTAATTTTAGCCGTACCAATCATACGATTAAACGCAGGACGTTTAATCGTATTTTTCCCACTGATACCATCGTCTATAAATATAAATTCGTCTGGGATAATCATATTATTGTGTTTAGCGTAATCTCTAACCATTTTTATTTGACTGTCAGGGCTGTATTCAACTTGTTCTTCGGTGCTTACACGAATATAAGCTGCTGCTATTTTCACAGAGCATCTTCCTTTCCGCTTGAAGTTAATACTATATATTATTCACTTCTTTAGCTTAATACGCCGCTATATCAAGATAATGGGATTATGCAGTAGTCGTGCAATGCAGATATTTTCAGTTGACTGCAAGCAAATAAGACTTAATGGTAATGAAATCACAGCATATTTATAAATTATGAATAGGACAATCTTTAAAATCAGTAAACATATAGATGAGGTGATATATATGGCATTAATAAAAATGTATGGCATTACTGTTCTTCCGAGTATGGTAGTGATGCCGAGTGCAACAGTAGATTGCAAAGACGGAAAAATAATTACAACAGGTAATGTAGTTTCAAAAGCTATCATGAGCCCTGATGATTGGAAATTACATCTTGAGCAGATAATGGAGAAATTCGGAAAAGAATTATCCCTGATTTACAGCAGACAATTTGCAGAAAATCCTCATAAATTTTTAGAAGAACACCCTGAATTTCGTAAAAATAATGCCGACTGATTAAATCAAGCAAAAATATATTGTTTAGGTCAACAAAAACAGACAACACACCTACACTCATAAAGCAGCTGTTATGACAACAATATTTTTTCTGCAATGATATGGTTGCTATGAGTCGGGGCGGCACAATCAAGGGCAACCTCCGGTTGCCCTTGCGACGGGTTCCCCCCCCTTGTGGGGGGGGAACCCGTCGGCGGCACGAAGTGCCGCATTGTGCCGCCCCGTACTGTGGCTGAGGTCGGTTTATCACACGAAAGCTTGTGAAATTATTGAGCAGATAAAAGCCGGTTTTATAGTTTCCATAAAACAAAGCGTAAATAAAGTTTTAAAAAAGCACTTGTGTAAATACCAAGCATAATGTATAATCAAACCAAGATATTTTATTATACATTATTTATGTGATGAGGTAAAATTTTTATACACAAGTAATATAGGTAAGTATTAACATTGAATAATGAACAGGCAAAAATATTGGAAAAGCGAATAAATTTCGCACCTCATATTGAAACTGTTTATAGTTCAGTGTTTATTTTTATTTGATTTTTGAAAACATCTTGAAAGGCAGGATAATTATGAGTAGTAAAAAACCATTAAAAAGATATAACAAGCGACAGATAATAATTAATAGAATAATAGTAGCTGCTATCTTAGCATTGTTACTTGTTGGAATAGTTTTTGGGGTTAAGACATTATTTTTCGGTAAATCATCTAAACCGGAAGCACCACCGGAAGAACAGCAACAGGAGGTGCAAAAAGATAAATCTGAACCTGTAAAAGAGGACAAATCCAAAGAAAAAGATGATATACCCTCACCTGAGGACACTAAAACAGAAGCTGCCGATACTTCGGAAATGATAGAACCTCCGTCAGATAAACCTAAAGATGAAGATGCACCTTCTCCATCATCCGGAGGAATATTTGCACAAACAGAACCGGATACAGTAGCAAATTACAACGAAAAAACATTACCTATGCTGGTAAACAAGGACAATCCCATACCAAAGGATTTTGTCCCCGAATTAGAGGATATAGGTAATGGATATAAGTTTAATAAAAAAGCTCTGCCTGCATTGAAAAGTATGATTGCCGATGCTAAAAAAGCAGGAATAAATTTAACTGTTATTTCAGCGTATCGCAGCACTGAAAGTCAGACAAGACTTTACAACAACAAGGTACAGGAGTATAAAAACCTTGGATATGATGATACTGAAGCTGTTGTACAAGCTTCTGCATGGGTAGCGGTACCGGGTACAAGTGAACACAGCACAGGGTTGGCAGTTGATTTGAACAGCTTAGAAGAAAGCTTTGATACCACTGCTACATTTAAATGGCTGATAGAAAATTGTGCCAACTATGGTTTTATACTGCGGTTTCCAAAAGATAAGGTCAGTGTTACAAAAATAAGCTATGAACCATGGCATTACAGATATGTTGGCACTAACTATGCAAAAGAAATTATGTCTAAAGGAATTTGCTTAGAAGAATACCTTGCTAAATAAGGCAGCATAGGGCGGACTGAACAATGCCGTTTGCGAACGGCATTACAGCACATAGTGCTGTGCAAAATCGAAGATTTTGCGTTCAGTCCGCCCATATAAATGGAGATAGCGGTAATAAGCAACAAAAAAAACCACCCTTTAAAGGTGGATTTTTAATATTGACTTATTTTTTGGTTTTATTTTTATTTTTTTTAGAAGTTAAAAATAGCACTGCCGCAATTAGCACTACAGAAACAACAAGAGCAATAGTCATAAACATTTTAATGGGACCCGATTCATCACCCATAGCAGGATTAATTGCAAATGCAGGTATAATACTAATTAACAGAACAGACACAGCTGTAAAAATATAGCAAAAAAATTTATTTATTTTCGGTATCATGGGATATAACCTCCAGTAATATTATATTAAAGTAAAAGCACATGTATTTTTAAATTATATAATTTAAAGTGTTTAATGTCAAGTTAAAGATAAAAAGTTATAATGATTAAAATAATTATGGTTTTATTATATAAAAAAAAACAATTATGTGGTATAATTATGCCAACTTAAATGGCAAATACGACTATAAAGAGAGATTGGATGTAATGATTATGAATATTGACTGGAAGAACAACAAAAATCTTACCATGCTGACAGATTATTATGAAATGACAATGTCAAACGGATATTTTGCACATGGGCTAAAGGATAAGATAGTAGTATTTGATATGTTTTTCAGAAAAGTTCCGGATCAGGGTGGCTTTGCAATTTTTGCAGG
>JAVVRS010000088.1:0-6250 GCA_036654595.1 Oscillospiraceae bacterium
TTGATTGTCCGGATTTTTTAAAAATTAACTTTTTTAGTTATTGAAAAATATTAAACGGCTACATTCGCCACCGCAGACGGAGGTTGGCTTCCGCCAACCTCCGTATTGCCGTATAACGGCAACTAGCGGAACCTTTTGCAGTTGCAAAAGGTTCCGCTACTGCGGTGGCGTAAAAAGAGAAGAAATTATAAATTCAACGCAAAAAACGACAAGAAATGTTTCATGTGAAACAATTGGTTGTGATACAATAACCAAGTAGACAAGCTGTGTAGGCTGTGCAATATTAATATGAAGCTGTATTTTTTAAAACTAAATTGCAAGGCAAAAATTTGCACAAGGTAAATGTACAAATTATAATGTGTGAGAGCTTGTTTGGGTTTGCCGTAGGGGAGTCTTGTTATAAAATGAAGAAAAATGTATCCTTGACCTTAAATAAACAATTTAAAAGATTGTATTATCGAGGTAAAAGTACAGTTGACCCATTAATTGTGACATATGCAATAAGAAATAAATTAGATTATTGCAGAATAGGAATAACAGCATCAAAAAAGATAGGTAATGCAGTACATCGTAACAGAGCCAGACGTATCATAAAAGCAGCAATAAGAGAAGCAAATTTACCTAAAAGCGGTTGGGATTTTGTATTTGTAGCAAGAAGTAAAACACCATATTCAAAATCCACAATAATATTACCGGTAATAACAAAACAAATTGAAACCTTAACAAAATAAAGAAGATAATGTAGTAATGAAACAAATTCTTATTATATGTATACGTTTTTATCGTAGCTGTATATCACCGCTTATTCCTCCGAGATGTAGATTTTATCCGACTTGTTCAACCTATGCACTGACAGCAATTGAAAGATTTGGTGCATTAAAAGGAAGTTACTTGGCGATAAGAAGAATTTTAAAATGTCACCCTTTCCACCCGGGAGGATTTGATCCGGTACCGGAAAAAGAAACAAATACCGAAAAACACTAAGGGCAATTAACCATTACTGCCTATAAATTACAAAAGATGAATATTAAGTAAAAAAGACATATTATTAGGATAGGCAGAAAAGATAAGAGCGGCAAGCAGTCGCAAAATACAGGAAATTATTTCCTCATATGATTTGGAGGACACATAAAAATGTTAGAAATTCTAGGTTATCCCTTAGGTTGGATTATGTATGGATTATATTCCATCGTAAACAACTATGCGTTGACATTATTGCTGTTTACAGTTTTTACAAGACTGATTTTAGTACCATTAGCAATTAAACAGCAAAAAACGAGTGTAAAAATGGCGGCATTCAGACCACGAATTGCTGAAATTCAAGAAAAGTATAAAAATAATCCTCAAAAAATGAATGAGGAAATGTCACAGCTATATGCTGAAGAAAAGTTTAATCCAATGGCAGGCTGCCTGCCGATGTTAATTCAGATGCCAATTTTATTTGGATTGATTGATGTAATTTACCGTCCGTTATCACATATTTTACGTCCGGGTAAAGCAGTAATAGATGCGGCAGTACCAATTGCAAAGAATATGTTTGCAGATCCGACAATTGGAGCAATATTAGGTAGAACAAATCCATATTCACCTGAAATTGATGTAATTAAAGCAGTAAATTATGCTGTACAAAATGGCACCGGAGCATTTGATGCCTTAGGTTCCGGTTTTGTAAATAGTGTATCTAATTTTCAATTTAGTTTATTCGGAGTAAATCTTGGAGATATACCTACACTCAGACCCAGTGAAGCTTCCAGCACTTATGTATTTATACTTTTATTAATGGTACCAATTGTATCAGGACTTACAGCAGCATTAGTAAACTGGATTACAACCAAAAACAATTCAGTAGTTGCAGATGCACAAACAAAAGCAATGACAACAAGTATGACTATTTTCATGCCTATTATGTCAGTATATATTGCATTTAAAGTTCCGATTGCAGTTGGTTTATATTGGATTTTATCCAATATATTAATGGCAATTCAATCTTTTGTATTGTATAAATTTATGAATCCGCAAAAAATGGCGGAAAAAGCAACAGCAGAGATGGAAGAACGTAGGCAAAAAGCAAGAGAAGAACGTGCTAAAGCCAGAGAAATTGCAAAAACTACCGGTAATGAAGATGCTAAAGAAAAGGCAATGAGCCAAAAAGAAATTAATCGTATGAAACTTGCTGAAGCAAGAAAAAGAGATGCGATAAAATATGGCGAAGAATATAATGAAAATGAATTAAATGACGATTAAAAACATTGACCTGTAAAGGAGAGAATAAGCCTTGAAGGAAATTATTGAATGTGGTAGAACAGTAGAATTAGCTATTAAAAGCGGCAGAGAAAAAATAGGCGACCCCGATGCAGAATTTGAAGTATTGGATATGCCTAAAAAAACATTGTTTGGGTTAAAAACAATACCGGCAAAGGTACGAATATTTATTCCTGATGTTGAAGTGAAGGTTGAACCTACAGAAGAAAAAAAATTAAGTTATCAACCTTTAAAACAAGCTGTACCGCAACAGCCTATAGCATCACAAGCATCAACACCTGTTGTTAAAAAAACTATATTTGAAACAACACCTTTACCTGTACAGAAACCTATTTCAGATACAGTATCAGAACAATCTAAAACTGTACAACCTTCAGATAATCTAACAAAACAAGATGAAGCAATAAAATATGTTTCTGATATTTTAATTGCTATGGGTGCCGATAATTTTGTAATAAATCCGGAATTAAAAGATGATTGTTTAACTCTTGATTTAAAGAGTGAAGATTTAGGCTTTATTATTGGCAGACGTGGTGAAACACTTGATGCACTGCAATATTTAACCGGACTTGCAGTTAACAGAGGTGAAGGAGATTATTTGAGAATTACTCTGGATAGTGGTAATTTTAGGCAAAAACGTGAACAAACTTTGGAAAGTTTGGCAAGACGTCTTGCTAAAAATGTTCAGCGTTCCGGCAGAAGTATTACTCTTGAACCAATGAATCCATATGAACGTCGTACTATTCATGCAACTATTGCAACAATTGAAGGTGTATGTTCTTCATCTACAGGTGATGAACCAAACCGTAGAGTTATAATTAATTGCACGGCAAGACGTTCTGTAGCACCAAATCGTTATAATAAAACCAATGATAATCGTCCTGTAAGAAAAACAGAATCGCTAACAGATGAAAATCATCAAGCAAAAGCAGAATTTGTGTCACAAAATCGTCCACCTAAAAAAGATTTTGATACTCAAAATAAACCACCTTACAGAGCAACAAAACCACCATATAAAAATGACAGACGTGATCGTCCTGCACCATATCAACCAACAACGGTAAGAGAAACTCCACCTAATGAAACAAATGAAGTTAAAGCACCGTTATATGGTAAAGTAGAATTATAAATTCAAAAAACGTCCTATGGTATACAGCCATGGGACGTTTTGTTTTTGAAATGAATTTGCAGATAATGGGGCGGCACAATCAAGGGCAACCTCCTACGGAGGTTGCCCTTGAGGAGGCGTACCCCCCAATTGGGGGGTACGCCTCCTGCGGCACGCAGCGCCGCATTGTGCCGCCCCATCTTACACATCAGTAGTATTTGTAGTTGGGGTTATGTTGCCCTTAAACTATAATAGTTTGATTTGTTGTGAGAAAGGTTTAAGTATACGTCTTAGCAAGCTGAAATTGAAGAGGAAAATAAAGTAAAATGTTTAGGCGTTGTTATAATGTATAGCTTATATCATTAAAGCAAGTACCATTGCTTCAAGTAACCCGGAGGAAGAAAAAACATCATCATTAACAGTAATTTGAAAAGCAGGAGATGAGAATTGTGTTTGAAACCAAGCACCAAGACTGCCATCATTTTGAGGTGTTGTGGATACAGGAAATTCATATGATGAAGATAAAATATGTGCCATTAATGAAGAATATTCGGGAGTATGTAAAAGATATTGATATTTAATTTCAGGAATACCATCTGTAAATTCATAACAACGAGAAGAATTAACAGCTGTTATAAGGTGTGAAACAGCAATAGTTTCTTGTTCACTGAAAGGGGCAAAACCTGCAAATCCACTCGGAGCAGGTGAAATAATACCATTTAAATTTTGTTGAAGGTAAAGATTATACCAACCGGCATTAAAATTCATATTAATTTGTACACCTTCGGCATTAGCAGTCCAAGGTAAAGTTGGATTATTATCTATAAGTTGTTGTACAAATTTTTGACGAAAAGTTGCTTTTTTAGCACCTCCCAAAGCTATACATTGTCCATCAGGATTAAGACAAGGAATAATAATTAAACCACGTTTAGCAATAACAGCAGAGATATCAATACCTGCAATTTTATTATTTTTATCAAGTGCTTGTAATATTTGCTCAGTAAAATTAAGTAATAATGCAGAAGATATTTTATCACAGCCATTTATTCCACCAATAAAAATTGAAGCACCAATAGGATTACCAATACCAAGTGCAAATAAGCCTCTGCCTAAAGTACTGTTACCGATTGAAAATGCAGTTAAATCTTTATAATTATCACGCAATTTAAAAATAGTATTGCGTAAATTATAATAATCAAAAGTATATTTATATGTATTTATAGGCAAAATAATTGTACTCCTTTCACCGTTAAAATGTAAATATTTACAGATAGTCTATTAACAAATCGTTATAATTAAGGTATTATTAAAAATAATAGTTTAATATTTACGATAAGGTTATATGAAATCTATAAAATTATTTATACTATCAATTTATATGAATTGATTTAAACAAATTATCACGTTTAAATTCAGAAAAGATTTTAAACAATTAAAAGTGTAAATTGTTGAAAACATAATTGAACTAAAATTAACCTATACTCAATAAACCCCATGATTACAAGCTTTTTTTTACGATAAAATTCGACATAATAGTTTTCAACAGTAGCATTGTTGAAACTGGGGAGAACTATAATACACAGTGTAAAAACAGCATCAATTATTAAGTTTTAAACGCTTTCAACAGAGTTTTCCACAACAATTCTTGATTTTTAGCTTAATACTTGGGAAAACTATTGACAAACACTGATAAATACAGAACTTTTTAATGGTAAAATCTTTCCACAATAGTATAATAATCTGTGGAAAACATTTTTGAACACTTTTACTCTTTTACGTTGCCTGGGCGGCACAATCAAGGGCAACCGTAGGTTGCCCTTGTGGTGATGTGTCCTAAATTAGGACACATCACCGGCGGCACTTGGTGCCGCATTGTGCCGCCGGAAGCATACACAAAGTAGAAATTTATAAAAAAGGGAGAATAAGCAATAATGATAAATACAGAAAATATTTTTGAACTGACAGAAGATGTGCAAAAAAAACTAGCTGCAGAAGTAGTTGCAGCATTAACTAAAAAATGTGCAAAGGTAGCTACTGCCGAAAGTTGTACCGGAGGATATATTTCAAAACGAATAACCGATATTGAAGGAAGTTCTATTGTATTTGAATATGGAATTGTAAGTTATTCCAATAAAGTTAAAGAACATCTATTAGGAGTAAAACCACAAACATTAGAAGAATTTACAGCTGTTTCAAAAGAAACTGCCAAGGAGATGGCAAGTGGTGTGCGGAAACTTTCGGGAGCAGAAATTGGTGTAAGTGTAACAGGTTTGGCAGGGAATACACCTGACCCTGATGGTAAACCAAATGGATTGGTTTATGTTGGGGTAGATAGTGATAATTATAAAGAAGTTTTAGAATTACATTTAGCAAGCGGAAGTCCTAATGACCGAGAATTAATAAGATATAAAGCGGCATCATATGGTTTAATGTTAGTGCTTAAAGCAACAGAAAAACTCGTGAAATAAATAAGATTGAAAATAATACAACAGGGATAAGTCTAAGATGTTGACTGCGATTTTTAAAACCATACCGTCCGCAAATATTACCTATACCAACTAATATAAAATGAGCAGCACCCATAGCAAGGGGAATAAAAATTATACTTGCACCTGCAAATGCAAGTACTACTGAGGCAGCTGAAGCGTCCATTCCAACTGCAATACCAACAAGTATAGCTTCACCGGAAGTAATATCTTTACAATTATCTGTATCAGCGAGTAAAGGTTCAACTAAGATATTTTGTAAAGTTGGTATTTTAGGGCGACTTAAACTTAAACTTAAAATATATTGTCGTGCAGATAATACTACAAGTATAAGCATGAGAGCGGCACTTACTAATTTAATAAACCAACTGTTTAAAAGATAAGAAAAAATATT
>JAVVRS010000089.1:0-2591 GCA_036654595.1 Oscillospiraceae bacterium
GGTGCAAGATGACATAAATTAGGTGTTTTTGAACTGATTTCATTAATTTTTTGCAAATCAAGAGAAATACCTGCTTCGTGAGCAATTGCGAGCAGATGAAGGACACTGTTTGTACTGCAACCAAGAGCCATATCACAGGCAAGAGCGTTTTTGATAGCTTTTTCTGTGATAATATCAAGAGGTTTTATATTTTTTTGAACAAGATACATAATTTGCATACCCGAATATTTAGCGAGAACTGTTCTGCCGGAATGTACAGCAGGAATAGTTCCGTTACCCGGTAGTGCCATACCTAAAGCTTCGCTTAAACAGTTCATACTGTTAGCGGTGTACATACCCGAACATGAGCCACAGCCGGGGCAAGCATTTTGTTCCAGTTCTTCCAGTTGAGCATCATCAATCAGTCCTACTTTTCTTGCACCTACAGCTTCAAATAAAGTAGACAGACTTACTTCTTCATCGCCGTAAATCCCTGCCATCATAGGGCCACCGCTTACAACAATTGACGGAATATTCAGCCTTGCTGCCGCCATAATCATACCCGGAACGATTTTATCGCAGTTAGGTACAAGTACTAAGCCATCAAAACAATGTGCCAGAGCCATAGTTTCAACGCTGTCTGCAATCAATTCACGACTTGCCAGAGAATATTTCATGCCTTGATGCCCCATAGCAATACCATCACACACACCGATAGATGGTACTAAAACAGGTGTACCACCTGCCATTCTTACACCTGCTTTAACTGCATCTGCAATTTTATCAAGGTGAATGTGACCGGGTACAATTTCACTGAAAGCACTTACTACACCGATTAGAGGTCTATTTAGTTCTTCTTTAGTGTAACCCATGGCATAAAAAAGGGAACGATTAGGCGCACGTTCAACTCCACGGGTAACATTATCACTTTTAAGTTCCACAAATTCAACTCCTTTTACAAAGAGAGGGAAAGCTAAATGCCAAGCATATTGATTAGTCGGCAAGCTTGCTGTATGGGGCGGCACAATCAATGTCAAACCTACGGTTTGACATTGCGGCGGGCTACGCCCGCCGGTGGCACTTTGTGCCACATTGTGCCGCCCCAATAAGCTGCCTTACAACTATAATCAACACTCTTGAATAAAAAGCTTTCCCCTCATTTTTTGACGGTTACTTCTTTAGCCAGCTCATCATTTCACGCAGTTGTTTGCCAACTTTTTCAAGTGGGTGGTCAGCTTCCATTCTGCGAGTAGCAAGGAATTTAGCTTTTCTGCCGGAACGGAATTCTGTAATAAATTCACTTGCAAAAGTACCGTCTTGAATTTCATGGAGTACTTTTTTCATTTCTTTACGGGTATCTTCGGTAACAATTCTTGTACCTGTGCGATAATCACCATATTCAGCTGTATTTGAGATTGAATAACGCATCATAGCAAAACCGCCTTGATTAATGAGGTCAACAATCAATTTCATTTCATGAATACATTCAAAATATGCCATTTCAGGTTCATAACCTGCTTCAACTAGAGTATCAAAGCCTGCTTTCATAAGTTCGGTAACACCACCGCAAAGAACAGCTTGTTCACCAAAGAGGTCAGTTTCGGTTTCTTCTTTAAAAGTAGTTTCAAGAATACCTGCACGACCTGCACCAATACCGGAAGCATAAGCTAAAGCAAAATCTTTAGCATGACCGGAATAATCTTGATAAATTGCAATCAGAGAAGGTACACCTTTGCCTTCAAGGTATTGACTGCGAACGGTATGACCTGGACCTTTAGGAGCAACCATAACAACGTCAACATTTTTAGGTGGAGCAATTTGGTTATAGTGAATATTAAAGCCATGAGCAAACATAAGTACATTGCCTTCGGAAAGATTAGGAGCAACTTCAGCTGCATAAATATCAGCAGCGAGTTCATCTGGAACCAACATCATTATTAAATCAGCGAGTTTAGCAGCTTCGGGAACTTCCATTACGGTAAGACCTGCTTGTTCGGCTTTTGTTCGGCTTGAGGAATCCTTACGCAGACCTACAACTACATTAACACCACTTTCATGCAGGTTAAGTGCATGAGCATGACCTTGACTGCCATATCCGATAACAGCAACAGTTTTACCATCTAACATTCCAAGGTTACAGTCTTTGTCATAGTATTTTTTAATCATTTTAATTACCCCTTTTTATATTTTTAATTTACATTACTTTGTTTCCACGTTCCAAAGCGGTGACACCTGTTCGGCACATTTCAAGTATATTGTATTCTGACACAAGCGTAATAAATGCATCAATTTTGCTGGGCTTTCCGGTAAGCTCAATTACAACGCTTTGGGTAGAAAGGTCAACGATACTTGCCTTGTAGACATCTGCGGCGTCCTTGATAAATGCTCTTGACGCATCGTCTGCGGCAACTTTTACGAGCAGCAGCTCACGCTGAATAGAGTCTTCCGAGCTCAAAGCAGAAACTGAAATAGTTTCAATCAGTTTGCTTGTTTGGTTAAGAATTTGGTCAATGACCTGCTTATCACCCTCTACCATGATAGTAATTCGTGAGATAGCAGGGTCATTGGTAGCAGAAACGGTAAGTGAGTCTATGTTGTAGCCTCTGCGACCG
>JAVVRS010000089.1:2691-5370 GCA_036654595.1 Oscillospiraceae bacterium
AGGGTCATTGGTAGCAGAAACGGTAAGTGAGTCTATGTTGTAGCCTCTGCGACCGAATAAGCTGGAAACCCTTGCCAAGACCCCGGAATGGTTATGCACCAGAATTGATATAACCTCTTTTTGAGCTGACATATTTTCCGTCCCCCAATCATTCAACTATAATATCGTCAACCGAGCCACCCGAAGGAATCATAGGTAAAACCTTTTCGTCCTTATCAATGATGCACTCAATCCAAACAGGCCCATTTGCAGCCATAGCCAGTTTAAAAGCTTCGGTAAACTCAGCCATATTGTGAGCACGATAGCCTTTAAGCCCAAAAGCATCTGCAAGCTTTACAAAATCTGTTTTTCTTTCGGGAGAGGTGTAAGAATAGCGTTTACCATAAAAAGTAGATTGCCATTGACGAACCATTCCCAAAACTGTATTGTTCATAATAACGGTAATTATTGGTATATTGTAGCTTACTACAGTAGGTGCTTCGTTTAGGTTCATATGAAAAGAACCATCACCTGTAATATGTATAACAGGTCGGTCACCGACACCGATTTTAGCACCGATTGCCGCACCGTAACCAAAGCCCATTGTACCAAGACCGCCTGATGTCAAAAAGCTGCGTGGCTTGCTGCATTTGCAAAATTGTGCAGCCCACATTTGGTGCTGACCTACATCAGTTACAAATACAGCATCATCACCAACCATATCAGAGATTGCACCGAGAATTTGATGAGGGTGAAGAACTGTATTGCTGTCCACAGGCTTGTAGTCGGTTGGTTTCCAAGTGTTAATAGTATTTAGCCATTCACGATGGTTAGCTTCATTAATCATTGGCAGCATACGTTCAAGAACAAGCTTAACATCTCCGACAATGCTGTAATCTATCATTACATTTTTGTTTATTTCACTGGGGTCAATATCTATATGTACAATTTTTGCATTAGGTGCAAATTTGTTTGTATTAAGAGCAACTCTGTCGCTGAAACGTGTGCCTATGGCAATCAGTAAATCAGCATTGTGAATAGCTTTGTTTGCAAGTACATTTCCGTGCATACCAACCATACCAATGTTCAAGTTTTCATTATAAGGAAGTACACCTGTACCCATAATTGAGTTACAGCTTGGTATATCTGCTCTTTTAATAAGACTTTTCAGCACTTCGGAACCGCCGCTGCTGACAACACCTCCGCCGTAATAAACCACAGGACGCTGACTTTTATTAATCAGCTCCGCAACTTCTTCAAGTTGCTTGTTGCCAACGACACAGTATTTTTGTTCTACGAAAGCAGGTTGAGGTTCATAATCACACAAAGCTGCGGTAACATCTTTTGGAACATCTACTAGAACAGGACCTTGTCTGCCGCTGCTTGCAATTTTAAATGCTTCTCTTATGGTGTCCGCTAAATTCTCAACATTACGCACCACAAAATTATGTTTGGTAATTGGCATTGTTATACCTGCGATATACACCTCTTGGAAGCTGTCTTTACCGATTAAGCTTGTACCTACATTGCCGGTAATGGCAACAATAGGAACGCTGTCCATATAGGCAGTAGCAATACCTGTGACAAGATTGGTAGCACCGGGACCGCTTGTTGCAATAACGACACCGGTTTTTCCGGTAGCTCTTGCATAGCCATCAGCGGCATGAGAGGCACCTTGTTCATGGGCGGTAAGATAATGAGTAATTCTGTCCCTATATTCATAAATAGCATCATAGATATTCAGAACTGAACCGCCTGGGTAACCAAACATACATTCTACGCCTTGTTCGATTAAAACTTCGATTATAATTTGAGCACCTGTTAACTTCAAAGGGATTACCTCCTTTTAGACTTTTTAAGCTGATTTTGGATTAAATCGGCAAAATATAACCCGGAATTTTCATAGTACAAGGACGACAAACATTGAAAGAGAGAAAGGCAAATCAATCATTGGAAGTTTGAATTTGCACCGAGCAAAAATGGCAATATATGGTATGCAAGTTTAAAAAAACACCCTTGTCTCTTAAATTCAAGAGACAAAGGTGAGAACAACTCTGCGGTACCACTCTAATTGCCATAGTATGCGAATGCAGGAAACTATGACCACTTATTGCAACGTCCCCGAAAGAACGAAATGCCAAACACGCTAACGGGTATTTACCGTATGAGCCTACACAAATAAAAATATTCTTCGGTCATCTGCTCAGGGACGAGTTTCAGATAAGCGATAAGCACTGTCTTGCAGCAAACGACAGCTCTCTAAAGCTACTGCCAATCATACTTTTTCCCATCAAAGCATTTATGTTTATGAAATTGTTTTAATTATACAGTATGAATTTACCAGTGTCAAACAGAAATTAACATCTTTTAAATTTTTATTGAACACTAGCAAAATATACAGTATTACAATGCCTGCTATTGTATGATATGTACATAAATATTACCCATATCAACAATAATATGTCAAATTATCTCGATATTTCTTCCGCCTTAATAAATTGTACAAATTGCTTTGCAACTCTGGGACTGCGTCCTCCGCTGCGTATAGCATGGCTTTCAGCCAACTCAATAAGTGCAGGAAGCGGTGTGGTAAGCTTGTATTCCAAAGCGAGTTGTTCAACAATTGTGCAGTATAAATTCTTATCGGGCTTTAAAAATGTAATGGTCAAACCAAACCTTGCCGAAAGACTGGCGGTTTCT
>JAVVRS010000089.1:5380-5788 GCA_036654595.1 Oscillospiraceae bacterium
GAGATGACGGCGGTTGCTGGTAGCATAAACAACAATGTTGCCTTGACGTGCAGCAACACTGCCTTCCAGAATTGCTTTTAAAGCGGTGAAGTCATTATCATTTGATGAAAATGACAGGTCATCAATAAATAAAATGAACTTGAGTGGATTTTGAGCAAGAGTATCAAGCAGTTCCGGTATATGATAAAGCTGATTTTTCTTTAATTCAATCAATCGTAAACCTTGTGCATGGCATTCATTCACAATAGCCTTGACAGTGCTGCTTTTACCGGTGCCTGCATCACCATAAAGCAAAATGTTGTTAGCTTCAAGCCCGTCAAGCAAAGCAAGTGTGTTTGTGAGCACCTTTTTACGTTGTTCTTGGTATCCTGTCAGTGAGGACAGACGTTGTGGGTCAGGGTTTTTAAC
>JAVVRS010000089.1:5798-6243 GCA_036654595.1 Oscillospiraceae bacterium
GCAATAGATTGCCGTCATTGTCAAGTGTAAACATATGATACTGTGCAAATATACCATAGCCTTTGGTGGGTATTTCCGCTAACCGTTCATTATACATGGCAGTTATGTTGTGCGGAGTATTTTCCCAACTAGGCAAAACGGCATTGCAATGTATTGTAGCTTTAACATCATTTGCAGTTAATGCAGAGAGTTCATTCAGTGAAGTTAGCTCATTTACGAGGCATTTTGTTAAAGTTTCAGTCAGTGGGTTGCCTTTTGCTACCGTCAACACAACAATATTTTCGTCCTGCAATACAGCCTGCAACAGGTAGTCGCTTAAATTTCCTCCGGCATTATACAACTCATACACAAAATCACAATAGCAGTCAAGCACTGTGGTTTCATCTGCGGAAATATTGTCAAGCAAGGTCAACAGCTTGGCAATAACAGGTTTTTTCAAAAGCTG
>JAVVRS010000090.1:0-6237 GCA_036654595.1 Oscillospiraceae bacterium
AGTACCATATGACAAAATCTAAGCAGACAGCATTGGAACTGGTACAAAAATATAACACTCGTTCTCCGGAACAACTTTGTGCTTTATTGAGTATTAAGGTTATGCAATATGAAATGACCGATAATATTCATGGGTTTTATGCCATAATAAAAAATAAACAGGTAATCTATTTGGATATTAATTTAGAACCCGAACAAAAATCACAAGTCCTTGCTCACGAATTGGGTCACGTTTTACTGCATGGTGAAAAAAATTTGTTGTTTCTCTCAAAATATACTCTCTTTGTTCCTTCTCGTTATGAACGTGAAGCAGATTTATTTGCTGCTTATTTACTTACCGATAAAGAACGTCTTAATGGTTTTGGATACAATGTAATTGCTACCGAACAACTTGCCGCTATGTGTGGTATCTCTTTACAAATGGCTGAAATGATTGCTGAAGATACTCAATATCTATTAAGTTAACCTGTTTCTTTACTTTACACAAGCCTTAGCAAAGCTTTAGCCTCACGGGGACCCACAGGCGTGTCGAGGACGTGGGGCTCCCCCCACCGTCACTCGACACAAATTGCCGCAAAATGCGGCAATTAACGGTATTTCCACCGAGGTGGAAATACCGTGCCTGTGGGTCCCGTGAGATTGCAAACTATAAACTGTTTAATATTTATAAATATATAAAAGGGTGTGTTTAAATGATAAAAAAAGCTTTGGTACTTGCCGGAGGTGGTTCTCGTGGGTCATATCAGTTGGGAGTATGGCGTGCCGCTAAGGAAATTGGTATGGAATTTAATATTGTTACCGGAGCATCAGTAGGAGCACTGAATGGTGCATTGATTGTACAAGATGATTATGAGCTTGCAAAAAAGCTTTGGGAAAATATTTCTTCTGCTGATGTACTTAAACTTGATGGCATTGAAGATGCATTGGAGGATCTCAGCAATTTAAATAACCGTAAACATATCCTGCGTGCTTTTGCAACCGAAGCCGTTGGTAAAGGTGGTGCGGATATTACTCCTCTTGCCGAAATGATTGACCAGTATTTAAATGAAGATAAAATCCGTAAATCACCTGTTGATTTTGGACTTATTACTGTTGAATATCCAAGCTTTAATCAGTTGGAATTAACTAAAGAAGATATTCCCAAGGGAATGATTGCTGATTTTTTACTTGCTTCTGCTGCTTGTTATCCTGCTTTCAGAGCAAAAGAAATTGATGGTATTCAATACATTGATGGTGGTTATTATGATAATATGCCAATTAATCTTGCTATTAAAATGGGTGCCGAAGAAGTTATTGCCGTTGACCTAAATGGAATTGGTTTTAAACGCCGAGTTACCGATAAACAAGTACCTGTAACATATATCCGTTCATATTGGCATCTCGGTAATTTTTTATTATTTGAAAAAGATTTTGCTTTGCGTAATATTGCTTTGGGTTATAATGATGCAATGAAAGTTTTTGGACAGCTTGAAGGTTTTGCATATACTTTTAAAAAAGGTGAAACCAAAAAAAATGCAGTAATTTTAAATACTGCATTTAAAGATATACTTTTTAAAACCGAACAAATTGCTGCCGGTCGTACTCCGGCTGTTTTGCTTAAACTTATAACAAGACTTATTCTCGGAGATTTGCGTAAACGTCGTAATTTAAGTGAAACTATTACTGTAACCGAAATGTTTACTGCAAGTGGTGAAGTTTGTGCTGAATTTTTTGATATTGACCCTGTTCCAATATATACTATGGAACAATTTAATGATTTAATTTTAAAGCAATACAATGAAACAAAACAAAATGCCGAAGAAACACTTTTTGAACTTTTAGGTACAGGTTTCACTGTAAAAGAAATTATTCATTTAATCACTAAGCTTGATAAAAGTGATATTGTATGGTTTATTCATCAAAGATTTGAAGCATTTTTAGATGGAAACGCCAAAGAAGCTGACCTTGCAGTACTTTGCAGTGCATTTACCGCCGAAACTGCTGCTGCATTTTACTTGGGCTTACTTCTTAATATAACCGATATATAGTCCTACAGCAACTCCTTTGCCAAACCGCCGTGGGTTGTATTGAGCCGCCCCTATGAACCGTTGTGACAGTTCATAGGGGCGGCTCATCTTTTTTTTAATCTGCTTCGGCAATGGCATTAATCTTTTTCAGATATTTATCCTCGTAAATATTAAATAAATCTGTATAAAACTCTTGACACCCCGAACCGATTTGACGGCTGTATTCATGCTTATCCATTTCAAGCTCTTTGTTACTTTGAAAAACAATACTGATACCAATGTTTGAACAATGGTCTGCAATTCGTTCAAGATGTGCAATACAATCAACAAATGGATATCCTGCATCAACACTGCATTGACCTTTTTTAATTCTTTCCAAATGACGATGTTTAAGTGAATTTTCCATACGGTCAATAACTTCTTCCAAAGGTTCAATCCCTCTGGCAATAATTTCATTATCATCTTTAAAGGAAGTTAATGCTTTTTGTATAATTTCATCTATCGCCCCTGAATAAGTTTGTAATTCTTTATAAGCACTTTCGGAAAAAACTGCATTACGATTAAATAAATCTTCTGCACATTCCATTACATTTACTGCATAATCACCAATACGTTCAATTTCACTGCACACTTGCAGCAATGCACTTATACCTTGATTTTCAACCTCGGTAAGCTCTCGTGATGAAAGTTGTACTAAATAACCGCTTATCCGTGTATCCAATGTATCAATAATATTTTCGGTTTCTTTAATTCTTTCAATTCGTTTTAAATCATAATTTTTAAATAATCCAACTGCACGTTTATAATTCTTTTCAGATAACAATCCCATTTGATATGTAGCTCTTTTTGCATGTTCAATTGCAAGACCCGGTGATACAAAGAAACGTGTATCAAGTTCTGCAAACGCATCAGTTGCATCTGTTTCTTCTTCATTGCCACCTGATTTAATAACACGAATAGCTAATTTTTCAAGTAAACCTGCAAATGGTATTAATAATAATGTAATTGTTACATTGAAAATAGTATGGAAATTTGCAATTCCACCACTGTCAATTACATCACCCCAAAATGGAAATCCAACAAATGTTTGGAAAGCATAGATACCTACCAAAAATATTATTGTACCTACAATATTAAAGCTTAAATGTACGAATGCCGAACGCTTTGCATTTTTACTTGCCCCAATACTTGCCAGAATAGGGGTTATACAAGTACCTATGTTTTGTCCCATGATAATTGGAAATGCTGCCGAAAATGTAATTATACCCGTCGAGGCAAGTGCTTGTAAAATACCAACCGATGCCGAAGAACTTTGAATAATTGCCGTTACCAATGCACCTACCACTACCCCTGCAATAGGATTTGAAAGCTTGGCAAATGCTTCTGCAAATATAGGCAGCTGACTGAGTGGTTCTACTGCATCACTCATAGCAAACATTCCCATAAATAAAAGTCCGAAGCCCAGTAAAATTTGTCCAATATCTTTTCTGGTTGTCTTTTTAGCTCCCATATACAAAAATACACCTATAACCAAGATAATCGGTGCCCATGTATTTGGTTTTAACATTGTCATAAAGATATTATCACTTTCAATTGATGATAATCTTAAAATATGTGCAGTAATGGTTGTACCGACATTCGCACCCATAATAACACCTATTGCGGGTTTAAGTTTAATAATATTTGCATTAACCAAACCTACAACAATTACGGTGGTAGCTGAGGAGCTTTGAACTGCCGCAGTAACAAGTGCACCCAATAGTACTGCTTTAAAAATATTATTGCTTAATTTTTCCAAAGTCTTTTCAAGTCTACCACCCGAAACTTTTTCCAAACCTCCGCCAAGCATTGACATACCATACAAAAACAAAGCCAGTCCACCCAGCATATCCAAGAGAAAAAAATAATTCATATTTCTTATACACCTATCTCTCAATTATTTAACATAAATGATATCGCATATATTATCAATGCAATAAAACCTTACTTGCTTTTCTTACTTGATTTTATTACTTGGTTTTATTATATCATAAATGTATAATGCTTTTATAGTGTATATATAATATCTGTAAAAAAATTCTTCTCTTTGCTTTGTAGTTTTTCTGTGAATGATGTATAAAAGTTTGTGCTTTGTGTAAAGTTTGTGTAAAATCGACATACATAACTTAGATTGCCTTTATTATTGCCTTTGCATTTTCTGTACTGATATTTCGTATGCGATGTTGTTTAATGGATTCACTGTATGAATAAATATATAAATCACAACTTTTATTTTTGATTTGAAAAACACTTTGTACACTGCGTACCATTGCTATTTTTTGCAGCGGAATTACTACTGTATGAAAACTAAAGCCTTTTGAATATTTTACCGTAATACATTCTTTGGTAATTCCAATTCCTCCTGTAAATCTATCAATAATTCTTACTGTAAGAAACCAAAGCGTTGGTATTACTCCCATTAAACAAAGCCACCCTATTAACTCTTTCCATTCGGGTAAAGCGATTACCCCCACCAATGACGCTGAAATTATCGCCGCTATTACCACTAATGGATTCCACATAAAACGTGTCAAACTTCTTTTGGACGGTCTGAGAGTTATCTCAGCTTGTACAAATTTAGGTAATAACATCTTTATACTGTTCTGTAATTGTTTTTGTGATGCCGCAGGAATTAATGCGGAAATATCATCGGTTTCTTTACCATAGCCAAAGGTATTTAGAAAAACCGAGGATAACCCTAACAACTTTGTATATAATGTTTGCCTTATATCCATATAGTTGATTTTTTGCGTGTCAATTGAGTAGTTTCTTTGTATAATGACCCCATATCTTATCAAAAGCATTTGTTGTTTTCTTGTTACCTCAAACCTTTGATGACGCAATAAATTTAAACAAAATGTATATAGCCAGCCAATTATTACAATATATCCCAGTCCGGCTGCCGCAGGGGGTAGCCCAAACGCCAGTGCCCTTGTCCATATTTCAAATGTACCATATAAACGGTCGGCAAACTGTTCACCTAAAATTTTACCCGCCTGTGATACAAATGCTGCCAATAAAAGTATACCTGTCAGTGAATTTGATGTTATTGCTGCCAATAATATTACATATATATTTTTAGGCGTATAGCTCCTTATCAAATTGTTACTTTGCATATTACTGTCTTTCATACTGCAAAATATCTTCTCTGCCAGTTCATACCCTACTTTCATTCTAAATTCTATTCCTTTACTTTTACCCGCAGATGTATCACAGGTAACGCTTGCCACTTTAAACTGTTTGTAGAAAATATTATCACTTTTACTTATAGTACATAAATTGCGTAAAGGAATTACTTTATCTCGTTTATAAAAAAGTCCGGAATTTACAGATAAAACTTCATTATTTATACTAATAGTACAATTATACCATTTTAATACCGCAATTAGCCCTATTAATACTAATATAAAAACATCTTTCCATGCACCTGCAAGCCATACTGTAAAATTACCTTGTAATGCCAATAGCAAACCTCGCACTACAGGAATTAATAACAAATATATTACCTGCCATATATTGTTAAATATCTCAAGCGGGTGAGGTCGATATTTTTTTTCCATGCAGATAATCTCCTCTTAATTTTATACCATAACATTTCGTCTTATTGTTTCACCATCTGCTTTATCTAAATTTGGCAGCATAATTGCTCCGCCTGCTGCAAAAATTACAACCGTTACAAGATTTAATAATCTCTGCAACGGCGTTTGCATTAAAACGGCATACTGTACTTTATCAATCCCAATACTTCTACAGGTTCTGAAAAATAATCCCGAATTAACCACTGCATTTTCATTTGTTATACTACATGAAAATTGTTTGTACCATAATGGATAATATATAAATGCTAAAATTAAAAATATTGTAATCCATATCAATGTAGCAAAACAAAATAAACGACTACCAAAATTAAATAGCAATGCTGCAAAAAATGCCGGTATTATTCCCAGCATCAATAATCTGATTTTCCACAAGGTTGTTGCGTTTTTTGAAGCTTTGTATTGCATAAGTTTACCTCCCGTGTGCCGGTGCCGGCGAAATTTGCGGCTTAAATAAAGCGGATATACAGGCACGACGTTCCTTCCATTTAAGGATTGTAAAATACCGCTGCGTGGGGCGGCACAATCAAGTGCAAACCTACCGGTTTGCACTTGAAGCGGCGAAGCCGCTTGCGGTCTTTGACCGCATTGTGCCGC
>JAVVRS010000091.1:0-6172 GCA_036654595.1 Oscillospiraceae bacterium
TATTTTCTTCATCTTCGGCAATATAAATCAGTTTTTCCATTCAGCATTTCCTTTCGCTTTAATCTTATCTGTTTTTCAATCGAAGATTCAACGTTTTCAGTGGTGGATTGTACCCCCACTGAAAAAAACAAGTGGAACCCGCCGCCTTAGAGGCGGGAGACATCTTGTTTTAGTTATATTACAATATTTTTGTATGCTTGTGAAGCCCTGTTGAATAGAATATTACCCAATCACTTATATTTACTGCATGGTCTGCTATACGTTCAAGATATTTTGCAACCATCATTAAATCTATCGCATGGTCTGCACTTAATGGATTTTGTTGAATTGCTTTAACCAATTCGGTTTTTACCACTTCAAACATAACATCTACTTCATCATCATCATCAACTACTTGTTTAGCCAGTTTAGGGTCATTGGCAACAACTGCATCAATACTTTTTTGTACCATTAAAATTGCCAACCTACCCATGGTAGGAATATGCTTTGCCATTTCACTGCTTTCAAGGTTATTAAATTTTAAGCTTATCTCTGCAATATTTTCTGCTTGATCACCTATTCGTTCCAAATCGGTAATCATTTTTAAAGCAGTTGAAATTGCACGCAAATCTCTTGCTACCGGCTGTTGTCTTAAAAGCAATCTAAGACATCTGGATTCAATTACCTTTTCCATTTCATCTACTGCTTCATCACCGTTCATCACTTCTCTTGCAAGAGATTTATTTTGTGTCAGCAATGCTGTAATTGAATTGCGGATAGCTTCATCAGTCATTCCGCCCATTTTTATTAAATCATTGGTAAGTAGTTCCATTTCTTGGTCAAAGCTTACTCTCAGTGACATAATACACCTCTTTCTTAACCAAACCTACCGGTTATATAATCTTCGGTACGTTTATCCTGCGGCATTGAAAAAATTTCTTCGGTATCATTAAATTCTACCAGTTCTCCAAGCAAAAAGAAAGCTGTTTTATCAGAAATTCTTGCTGCTTGCTGCATATTATGTGTAACAATTACCACTGTGTATTTTTCTTTTAATTCGTCCATCAAATTTTCAATACGAACAGTAGAAATCGGGTCAAGAGCACTGGTTGGTTCGTCCATTAATAATACCTCGGGTTCAACACTTAATGCACGAGCTATACACAGTCTTTGTTGTTGTCCTCCGGAAAGACCCAATGCACTTTTTTTAAGTCTGTCTTTTACCTCGTCCCAAAGTGCCGCACCACGCAAGCTTTGCTCAACAATTTCATTTAAGCGTTCTTTTGATTGCTTACCATGCAATCTGGGTGCATAAGCAATATTATCATATATACTCATTGGAAATGGATTTGGTTTTTGAAATACCATTCCTATTTTTTTTCTCAGCCAAGTAACATCTATTTCAGGTGCATAGATATCCATCTCATTAAATTTTACTTCACCTGTAATTCCTACATCAGGTATTAAATCATTCATACGGTTAAGGGTTTTGAGAAATGTTGATTTACCACAGCCTGACGGTCCGATAAATGCAGTTATTTGTTTCTCGGGTATATCCATTGAAATACCTTTTAAGGCTTTAAATGAGCCATAACTCAGTTCAAGATTTTTGCTTGTAATTATATTTCCCATTATATCACCCTTTTCCTTTTTGTTTTCTCAAGTTATTGCTTACAAGCTTTGCCGTACCATTAATAATAAACACAACTATCAATAAAATTGCCGCAATTGCAAAACCTACCTCAAAATTACCTCTTTCAAATACATATACATATAATGCCACCGAAAGTGTTCCGCCCGAACGTGACATTGCCGCAATCACATTGTTTACCACTACCGAACCTATACCTGCTGTAAATAATAATGCCGCACTTTCTCCCACAATTCTGCCTACCGCTAAAATACAGCCGCTTAAAATTCCATCAAGTGAGCCGGGTAATATAATCGTATAAATCATCTTCCATTTTGTTGCACCAAGTCCCAATGCACCCTCACGATAAGATAGCGGTATAGTTTTAAGACTTTCCTGTGTAGTGCGTATAATAGTGGGTAAAATTAAAATACTGAGTGTTAATGCACCGCTTATAAGTGAGGTTTGCAATGCTAAAAATTGTGCAAAGAACAGCATACCCACAAGCCCATAAATAATGGACGGTATACCCGCTAAAATTTCTGTGGCAAATTCAATTAAAGCTACCAGCTTTTTATTGCTTGCATATTCGGTAAGATATATCGCTGCACCAATGCCAAGAGGTAATACTATAATTAATGTAAGCAGTATTATATACAATGTGTTAAGTATATTTGGTAAAATACCAATAGTATCATTTATTGCACTCGGTGAAGTTGATATAAGCTCCCATGAAATACCACCCAACCCTTTGTAAAAAATGTAACCTATAAGCCCTGCCAACAACGCAACCGTAACCAATGCACAGCCATAAATCAACACTTTGAAAAAATTGTCTTTTATTTTTCTTTTCAATGAAAGCTTTTGTATCGCAAGTTTATCTTCCATCAACTTTCACCTCGTTTTAAAAGCTTGTTGAGTATAAAATTTATTATCATAATAAAACAAAACAAAACCAATGCTATACTAAACAACGCATCTTTTTGCAATCCCGACGCATATGCCATCTCTTTTGATACCGCAGTTGTTAAAAATGTTACACTCCCAAACATTGACGGCATATTTGCCACATTGCCGGCAACCATCATTACTGCCATTGCTTCACCTATTGCTCTGCCTATACCCAGCACAACTCCTGCCGCTATACCGCTTTTTGCTGCCGGTATTGACACTTTGAATATAGTTTCTATCTTAGTTGCTCCAAGTGCCAATGAGGCTTCTTCATAATCCTTGGGTACAGCATTAAGTGCTGTTTCCGACACACTGATAATTGACGGTAAAATCATAACCGCAAGAACTAAAATTGCTGCAAATAAGCAAGTACCATTAGCTAAATTAAAAGTATTTGCAATAAATGGTACTAAAACCATCATACCAATCAAGCCATATACTACCGACGGTATACCTGCCAATAATTCAACCGCCGGCCGTACCACTGCCGCAAGCTTTGGTGGTGCTATCTTAGACAAAAACACTGCTGTCAACAACCCAATGGGAACTCCCAGTAAAATTGCTCCCGTTGTACCATAAAGCGAGGTCAGTATAAAAGGTAAAATGCCAAAGCTTGGCTCTGCTGCTGTACTTTTCCAAACCTTTCCAAACAGAAAATCTCCAATTCCAATCTCAAATATTGCAGGCAACCCCGACACCAACATATATACCGAAATAAGCACTACTGATGCAATAGCAATCATTCCACAGGTAAAAAATATCCCATTCATTAATTTTTCAATTGCATTTTTAACCCTCATACAGCCCTCCTATCGGATATCTGCTGATATCCCCACATCAACCGCTCTATTCCCTTTATGTTTGTATTCTCTGAAAATCCGCCACCTCGCCATGCGGCACAATTACGCCCGACCCGCAGGTCGGGCGTAGGCGGCAAAGCCGCCTCGGGTACGCTTTGCGTACCCGAATTGTGCCGCATGGCGGCGGCGGAGATGAGACTTAATTATTTAGTATTCGGTACGGCACCTGCTTTAGCGATAAGTTCACCGCCGGCAGGGCTTGTTGCAAATTCAATATACGCTTTTACAGCAGGTGTTTGTTCTGCACCTTCTTTGGTTACAAGTACAAAAGGACGTTGAATTTTATATGTGCCGTCAAGTACTGTAGCTTCGGTAGGTAATATACCATTAACAGTTAACAGCTTTACTTTATCATTTACAGAAGCAATAGAAGCATAACCAATAGCATTTGGATTAGCCGCAACCCCTGCTATAACAGCACCTGTTGCAGTAAGCTCTTGAGCATAAATTACTTTATCTTTTACATCAACAATAGTTTCAAAGCCATCTCTTGTACCTGAGCCTGCTTCACGACCTATCATAACAATAGGACCGTCAGCACCGCCGACATCTTTCCAATTTTTAATTTCACCGGTAGCAATTTTTGCAATTTGTTCAAGTGAAAGGTCAGTTACGGTATTATCTTTATTCACAATTATACCAATACCATCAAGAGCAATTACTGTTGAGGTAAGTCCTGTTTCACTTTCTTTTAAGCTACGGCTTGAAAGACCTATATCTGTTATACCATCAGTAACAGCTGTAATACCTGCACTTGAACCGGTTGGGTCATAGGTAACATCAACATCAGGATTAGTATTCATAAAAGCTTCATCAAGTATACCAACTACTTTTTCCATTGAAGTAGAACCATTGAGCGATACTTTACCTGAAATTGTACTTGTTTCGGTTGAAGGAGTTGTATTATCTGTTGTTTGTTTATTTTCTTCGGGTTTTGCACCGCAACCTGCAAGCATAGACATTGCCATTACTGAGGACAGCATAAATATTGTTAATTTTTTCATTACGGAAAATCTCCTTTAAATTTGTTTTTTGTTTTATTTGTCATTGTTATTATAGCTTGCGGCATTATAATTACGAAATACTGTTATAGTAAATGTTGTGTAAAGGCTCTGTAAAACACTTTTCCATTCATCTTACTGATATTGTTTGCTATTTAGTTATTATTAATGCTTGTAAACTTAATAAAGCATTGACTTTCATATTGTAATAAGTTAAACTATTTTGATATGACAAATTTTAAAATTTTATCTGGCTAAAGCAAAGGAGTTTAATTTAATGGAAAAGAAATATGGTCTATTTACTGCAATCACCATGATTACCGGTATCGTTATCGGGTCAGGCATTTTCTTTAAGAGTGATAACATTTTGGTTTGGACAAACGGACGTATTTTAGATGGTGTAATTGTTTTTGTATTTGCTGCAATTGCCATTATTTTCGGTTCGCTTTCCATCTCACAGCTTGCAACGCTTACCGACAAAGCAGGTGGAGTACTCACCTATGCCGAACAATTTTGTTCAGTTCCATTCGGCTGTGCATTTGGTTGGTTTCAATCATTCGCTTATATGCCTGCTATAACAGCGGTTGTTGCTTGGGTTGCCGGTATTTACACCTGTACATTATTTAATATACCCAGCACACTTGAAACTCAAATTGCAATTGGTGCCGGTTATATACTTATTTTATTTATCTTTAATGTGCTCTCTGCAAAGCTTGGAGGATATATTCAAAACGGAGCTACAATCATCAAGCTTATTCCTCTGTTTTTAATTGCAGCTGCCGGTTTATTTTTCGGTGATCCATCACAAAGTATTTCACAAAATATTCCTTCGGTTGGTGCTGCCGGTTTAATCAGTGCTATTGTACCAATTGCATTTTCCTTTGATGGTTGGGCAATTTCCACTTCTATCTGCCATGAAATTAAAGACAGCAAAAAAAATCTCCCTCGTGCTTTAATTATCTCTCCAATCCTTATCTTGATTGTTTATGTTTTATACTTTGTTGGTATCAGTACCCTTGTCGGTCCTGAAAAAATAATGGCAATGGGTGATGAACACGTTAACTATGCCGCTACTTTACTTTTTGGTGCTAATGGTGCAAAACTCATGTTAGTCTTTATCATTATCTCTGTACTTGGTACTGTTAATGGTCTTATCCTTGGTTCTATAAGAATGCCTTATGCTATGGGTATTCGTAACATGATACCTAAATCAACTCTTTGGAGTAAAGAAAGTGCAAAGCTTAAAGGTATGCCTGTAAACTCTGCTTTACTTGCTGCTGTTACTACTTATGCTTGGCTATTGCTTCATTTCTTAACACAAAAATTTAATCTTCTTCCAAACTCAGATGTATCTGAAATAAGCATTGTAACTAACTATCTCGGCTACATTGTTCTTTATATTGCAGTTATCCGTCTTGCCCGTAAAGGTGTAATCAAAGGTGTTTGGAATGGTTATATTGTTCCAAGTATTGCTATTGCAGGTGCACTTCTTATTCTTGTTGGTGGTATGCAAAACCCACTGTTTGGTTTATACTTTGGTCTATGTGCTATTGTGGTATGTCTGGGTTACTTTTATGCTGTCAAAAATAAAGCCAGAATTAAATAATTCTTATTAAACAGGTAATTCTTCCATTGTTTCAAAGCCTCAGCCCCGCAGGTGTGCCCCAATCCCGAACCGGCTTGCGGCACCAAATGTCCGCCCCTGGGCGGACAAATGCGGGAGGCTGCCCGCGGGCCGCCAACCGCCCAGC
>JAVVRS010000092.1:0-6172 GCA_036654595.1 Oscillospiraceae bacterium
TTAATATCAGCGGAGATTTAACAAATGTAGAGCTTAATATGATTACTATGCCACCAGGAGTACGAGTTCCGGTTGAAGGTACAGGTTTCCATGATGCTGATGAATACTCGGTATTTATTGATGGTGAAATGTATACCGAAAGCGGAAATGATAAAAGCATTGTTAAAAAAGGTATGGCAACCCTTATTCCTAAAGGTGAAAAACATTGGTGCATAAATAAAACAGATAAGCCATGCACGCTACTATGTATGATGGTGAAATAATATGCTGACAACAAAACTTGAAAAAGTATTAAAAAATATGGACAAGCAGTCCTTAACACAAATTTTGGTTACAAGCACAACATCTATACATTATCTCACAGGTTTATGGGTGGAACCACATGAAAGAATGATTGCACTTTATATTGACCGAGATGGTAAAATGATTTTATTCGGCAATGAAATGTTTGGTATTACTCCCCCTGATGGAATGGAATATATAGTACATAGCGATAATGATTTACCTGTTGAAAAGCTTGCAGAACGTATGAAAAGCGGTAAACTTGGCATAGATAAATTTTGGGCAAGCAGATTTTTAATCGGACTTATGGAACGTCGTAAAGATATTACTCCTGTTTTAGGTTCAGACCCTGTAGATTTTGCTCGTATGTATAAAGACAGAGCTGAATTGGAAGCTATGCGTGAAGCTTCAAGAATAAATGATATAGTTGTTGAAAATGCTATTAATTCAATTAAAAATGGTATTAAAGAAACAGAACTGGGTATGATAGTATCCAATCATTACCTATCACTTGGAGCAGACTGCGGCGGCCCTGTACCATTGATTTGCTTCGGTGCAAATGCGTCTGACCCACATCATGCACCTAATGAAACTGCTATAAAATCAGGCGATTGTGCAGTACTTGATTTATTTACGCCAATAAATCGTTACTGGTGTGATATGACAAGAACAGTATTTTTTGAAAGTGTTGGGGACGAACAAAGAAAAGTTTATGAACTGGTACGAAAAGCAAACCTTGCAGGTATTGCTAAAGTACGTTCCGGTGTACCGCTTTGTGAAATTGACAAGGCTGCAAGAGCTGTAATTGAAGCAGGTGGATACGGAAGTTTCTTTACCCATCGGTTAGGGCATAATATTGGGCTTGATTGCCATGAAATACCTGATGTAAGTTCGGCATCTACTGCTGTAGCTAAACCGGGTATGGTATTTTCGATTGAACCGGGTATATATTTGCCGGGACAATTTGGTGTAAGAATTGAAGATTTAGTTGTTGTAACCGAAGATGGCTGTGAAGTACTCAACAATGCCCCAAAAGAATTACAGATAGTAAAATAAAGCCGGTACAAAATTATATTATACAGGGGTCGATGTCTGCATCGACCCCTGTATCCTCTTTAAATAACACAGTAAGCCTCTCCCGCCACTCGGCACCGCAGGTGGACGGCTTCGCCGTCCGTATTGCCGCAAAGCGGCAATACCAAGCGTAAGCCCCTCCCCTCGCCCGGGGGCGAGGGGAGGGGCTTACGCTTGACCTGCGGTGCCGAATGGGTGGGAGAGCAGTAAATTACACATAAAAAAAGCGAACAGAAGAAAATCTGCTCACTAAGGATTGACATATTAAGTTTAGTGTAGTAAAGTATAAAGTACACAAAAATACAATTATAATAACAAAATAAATTGTACATTAAGTATAGCACAAATAGACTTATATGTCAATAGTTTTTCAAATTTCGGAGGTGACTTAGATGACTTTTGAAACAATGCTCTTTAACAGTTCGCTTATGAAAGCCCAAGCTTTAACCGAAGTGATGAACTGTAATCCTATTACCGCAGAATATGGTCTGGTTCTGAGTGAAACACAAGCAATGGAAATTGTTCAAACCCGTTCAGAAGCATTATTGGCAAATGGCAGAATAGAATTTGGTGGTGGAGTGATAGATAAAATCATAAAAGCATTTTGTGATTCTGCTTTTATGTCACAGAACAGCTATGCTGAAACTATTAATGAATTGGTAGATATATTTTATTGCTATAAAAATGAAACCTTTGATAAAATAAGTGATGATGACCTTATAGAATTTATGTGTGAACGATTTAATGGAGTGTGTCAAGGTTCTCTTGATTTGTTGCGTGACAGGGAGCTGGAGCTTATAGCAAGAAATATACGCAAAGGTTATCCGCTTAATTATTCGGGCGAGGATTACGAGGAGCAAGATTATTATGAGTGATATCCAAAAAATCAGCCATATAAAAAGAGAAACACTTAATGAAGAATTTTATGTCAGTTCGCTGATGGAGCAAGCTTATAAAATTGGATTGATGAGTGAAGGTGATATACAAAAAGTACAGATGGAATGTTTAACCTTGCTGGCTAAGAAGATTGAAGAATATACCGGCGGTGCAAGCAGCTCTGTGCGGACAGAAGTTGCAGAAGAACTTTTGCAGTCTATTATGTTTACTGTAGGGTTTGCTTTAAAGAAATCTGATATGCCTGATGAGGCAGTAGATTTGCTGTGCAATGAAAATATAGCCATATTGTATGCTAAGGGACGTAAACAGATTGATACAAAATTAAAGGTAATAAAACAACTCTACAGAATGTTGCTTTCTAATATGACACCTACACATAATTATGCTTATAAATCGACGGTTACTAATGGAATAAGAAACTTTTTTAGGCTTTATAATCCCGATTATTCAGCTAATCAAACACATGTAACACTAGATTATCCAACTGCAAATACAATAAGAGGATTTGTAGGGATTGAATTTATTCAAAGGTACATTGAAAGTATATATTATGAAAATATGTTTTGTCATTTCTTTTCCGAGCATGATATTCATCTGTTGCTTTCGGGATATATGAAACGCTATGATGAACTTTTAATCAATATATTTACACTTGTACTTACAAATGCCATTGGTTGTGAAATGCTGCATAAAGACCCATTGCAGCTAAATATTACAAAAGAAGAAACAGAATGTTTAAGTCATTCTTTAAGCTGTATGTCACGACAAGAATTGACGGTGGAATTACGAATTAGCTGTCGTTTACTGTTTGAAACTATGGAGATTAAAAGCCCTGCACTCAAAGCATATGCAGAAAGCACTGTATCAACAATTGCAGGTGATGTGTTTTATGCGGTAGAAAACAACAACCTTGGAAAAGTGTTTTTAGAATTTCCTCAGCAATAACTAAAAATTATTGCTGATAATCAGTGATAAAAAAATGCCTATTGCCGTAATTGGCAGTAGGCATTTTTTTAAATACTAAGCGATATCGCCTTTAGCTACAACAGGGTACAAACGGTTGGCAATTAATGAGGCAATAATGCAAAAGGTGAAATCACTGGGGAGAAACACCAAAAAGCAATTGAGCATTAAAGCACCTACACCGATTGGCGAATTGATGTAGTAATTTGCAATAAAATAATAATAAGTCAGCCCAAAGAGGTACACGACACAAACATTTGCAAGACTTGCTATAAGCATTGTTTTAAAGCCTTTGGTTTTTCTTTTTTCTACAATAAAACCTGCTGTCCATGCTCCGAACATAAAGCCGATTAAGTAACCGAAAGTAGGGTGAAGCATGTATGAAATACCACCACCGCCGGTAAATACAGGTAAGCCTATAAGACCGAGCAGGATATATACACCGACGGCGGTAGCGGCATTACGTTTGCCTAAAATTAGCCCGGCAAGATTTGCAAATAGCAATTGTAATGTTACCGGTACTAATGGCAGTGGTATTTTAATAAATGCACCTATTGCAATCAAGGCTGAAAACATTGCACAGAGAACCATATTTTTTGTACTGATTTTTTTTACTGTTGTTGTCATATTCCACACTCCTATATTATCTTCGGGTAAGAACCTATGAAAGATAATATACTACAAACCAGCAGTATTGTCAACACTATTCAAATAATGGTTTACAATAGGGCGAAAATATGACACCGCCGCAAACTATACTTTACGGCAGTGTCAATTGTATTATGAGTATATTTCATTTAAAAGCGGTATCTCAGTCGTCGTCATCATCATCAGTATCGTCGTCCTTATCCTTGCTGTCATGACTGTCTTTGTTGGTTTTATCGTTCTTATCTTTGTTGGTTTTATCATTTTTGTCATTTTTATCGTTCTTGTCATTTTTGTCGGTCTTGTCATCTTTGTCGTCGTCATCATCTTTGTCGTCAACGTCATCTTTGTCGTCGTCATCATCTTTGTCGTCAACATCATCTTTGTCATCATCATCAATGTCGTCAACATCATCAATGTCGTCTTTATCATCATCAATATCATCATCTTTATCTTCGTTAGGCAAAGCAGGTGCTCCCGCCGGACGGTAGTTTTTACAATTTGGACTGCAATCTTCACAGCCTTTGTCACAGCCGTCTTCGTCGTCACATTCTTCACAGTTACAGCCGGGAGAACATAGAGAACAAGGCTTGATATTTGCAGGACGATTGCTGATATGATTTTTACAGCTTGGGCTACATTCATCACAGTATTTATCACAACCGTCTTTGTCGTCACAGTCATCACAGGTGCAATCAGGCGAACATAAAGCACAAGGTGTGTGATTATCAAAGTTAACGATTTCGTGCAAATCAACGCCGTTATTTTCGGCAAGACGTCTTATATCTTCAATAGACATAGGTGCTAATTGTTCAAATGTAAGGCTGTTGTTTTGAGCAATAACACTGTTTATAAATGATGCTTTACCATAAGAAATGTTGTGTTCTTTGGCTTGCTTTTCAACTTCTTTATCCGCAGATATTTTTTGGTCTAAAACAGTTGCGGCAACATTGTTGTTTTTAAGTGAGCTGTCAATGTCTGATACAACACTTGCTTTAATTTTTTCTGCTTTTTCATCATTTTTATTTTCAACAGACACAAGAATTGAGCTTTTAGCTTCATGGATATAGCCATTTTTAACCATTGAACCAATAATTGCATTAACTGCAACATCAACATCAACGCCTTTAAGGTCCATATCTTCCAGTACTTTGCCGGCATCTTCATTCAGTGGAGTTGCTTTTATAACTTTATCTGATTTATTTGTTAAAAGCTCCATACTGGGGTTTATATCAATTGCAATCAATGAATCTACCATATAGTTTTCACTGTAAAATATACCGCTGACAACTATGGCACACATAGCGGCAACTGCTGCAAAGGCTTTTACAAAGGCTTTTGTATTTCGATTAGATGTTGATTTTTTCTTAAATTCAACCGTATTCGGGTTATTTGTTGTAATGTTGTTTCCCATAGGATTAGCCTCCTTTAAAGGTTTAATTTCAGATATTTTTTCAAAGACATCAGGAGTGATAGTGTTTACCGCTCTCTTGATGTGGTTTTCGATTTCTTTATTGGATTTCATAATCACACTTCCTCCCTTAATTCTTTTTTAAGCTTAGCAAGAGAGCGAGAATATTTCGACAATACTGTCGGTAGAGGTATACCAAGTGTTTTCGCAATCTCTGAATGTTTATATCCTGTTACAGCATGAAGTATTACTATTTGACAATCTACCTCCGATAAAATGGTTAAAGCAGTTTTTAACACCAGATTATCCAATCTATCGCAAGCAAAATCAGGTATGGCATATTCTTGCAGGTCATCATAGTCGGTACTGACAGTTCTGCTATTTTTACGAAGTTTGCTCAAACATAAATTTTTGGCTATGGTAAAAATCCACGCTAAAGGTTTGCCGCATGGGATATAATGCTCGGCTGAGTTTCTTATTTTAACATAAGTGTCCTGCATAATATCTTCTGCATCATGGGTATTTCGTACTATAGATAAAATATACCCAAACACTGCTTTATCTGTGGAATAGTAGAGCTGTTTGAAGGCATCACAGTTACCTGCGGCAATAAGAGGAAATAAGCTTTCATCAATTTTACTAGGAGTATTAATCATTTCTGTATTCCGATTGGTCGACATCAAACAAAACATAGGCATAATTATCCTTTCATATATATAACTCACCAACATACACTTTTATTGCAATTAAAATAAAAAAACTTTTTTTATTCTTAAAAATGTGTGTACAAAGCAACAGACTGCATAAAAAAATACAGTCTGTTCTTTTCTATTTTCTTTTTTATTCACATTCAATCGAAGATTCAACGTTTTCAGTGTGGGATTGTACCCCCACTGAAAA
>JAVVRS010000093.1:0-5878 GCA_036654595.1 Oscillospiraceae bacterium
GGCGAACCGCCACACGTTATGACCGCACGGTTAGATTGCAGTAATATTTGGTTTGTGTTTGTGCGGTGACACCTGTAAACACACATCGCTCCCACCTAAAAGTATTGGTGAGAGCGGAAGCTTTGGAATAAGAGAGGGGTTTCTAACTGTCCGAAAATATAAAATCAGTATAAGGTACAAATTAATGCTTGGGATTTACAATATTACGCCAATCCAAATCTCCACGTTCAAGAGCATGAATTAAAGCTTCGGCAGTAGCAATATTGGTAGCAACAGGGATACTGTAAACATCACATAATCTAAGTAAACTGGCTTGGTCGGAACCTTTTTCATTGATACGAATAGGGTCACGGAAAAACAGAAGTAAATCTATTTCATTACAAGCAACTCTGGCAGCGATTTGTTGTTCACCGCCCTCAGCACCGTCTATATAGCGGAAAATTTCAAGACCGGTTGCTTCGCTGACAAGTTTACCGGTATTTCGTGTTGCACATAAACTGTGATGACTCAAGATACCGCAGTAAGCAATACAGAATTGAACCATAAGTTCTTTTTTAGAGTCATGTGCGATAAGTGCTATATTCATAATTGACTAACCTCCTTAAAAAAATCGCTATGTTAAAAAATATATCAAAGAGCAGATTAAAACAATATATTCCTACATCATAGAGAGTGGAATATATTCGCCTGTTAACCTGCCTGCAATGTTTAAAAAAGCAGTTTTACTTTTCAATAGATTATTACCTGAAAAGGAAACATCAAGGTCGGTACAAACCAGCTCCGTAAGGATAAAATCTTCGGGGATAACCCCAATGAGCGGAATACCAACCATATCAATTACCGCATCAAGGTCGGGAATAACAGGTGTAGGTTTAAATTTTGCGGGGATTTTATTGATAATGAGTTTTGCGGGAAGCTGCCCCAACATAGTGCAAGCAACTTGAGCCATTCGTACGGTAAGGAAATCGGGAGTAACCACAATTATAGCTAAGTTACAAACCGAAACACTTGTTGTAAATAAAGTACCAATACCGGCAGGACAGTCTAAAAAGATAAAATCATATTGACCGTCAAGTTGATTAAAAAGATAAATCAGCTTGTCCGCCGTAGGAACAAAATCAGTAATAAGCGAACCGGAAAGAACAAATAAATTGGGTTGCAGGCTGCTTGGGAGAATTGCTTTTTCACTGGGAACAGAACCATCAAGCAAATCATGTAAATCAAAGATTGCTTTATTATGGACACCGTTCATAATATCCAAACCACGAAGCCCGTTATCCATTTCTATGAGCAAAACTTTTTTGCCTAAAGAAGCAAGGGCGGCACCCAGCATAGTGCAAACAGTAGATTTACCAACACCGCCTTTGCCGGAAGCAACCATAATAATTTCAGTTTTCATATTTTACCCTCTGATAAACAAGCTCTTGATATTATTTTAGCAGTTTTACGAATTGTTGTAAATACGAAAATGCCAATTTAAGGTGGTCAAAAACCTAAAAGTTTCAGCAAATTTTGTACAACCTAACATAAAAGTATGCTAAGAGTTGTTTTATTTGTTTCTTTTGCTCAAAATTTCTTTAAATTTTTCATCACGCTTTTGTTTTTGTGTAGCCAGCAAAAGTTGTATTTCTTCGGGACTTGCATTTTCATCTATCGTTTGAAGCGGTAATTCAGCCTCTTTTGCTTTTTCAACAGGTAAAACATCGGGCGGAGGATTAATTGTAAGAACTACATTGACATAATCGAGGTCATCGGTGGTTAATGCGTCACCATAATAATATTCTTCATCTTCATCTTCATCATTATTATCATCATCTATGTCATTGTCTGAAACATTGTCCTGTATAATCTCTTGCTCTTGTTTTTGCTCGGTAATATCCTCTTCATTATTACTCACCACAGGTGTTCCGTCGGGAGCAAGAGTATCTTCATCTTCATCAGTGTAATCTGCTTTATAGTAATCGTTAGGTTCTTGCTCTGGCTCGGGTTCACTTTGAGCAGGACTTACTGATGTTTTGATAATGGGGGGAGGTTCAAGCATATCCAAAGGTGACGGGTCGGTATTTGTTTGTAATTGCAGAGCTTTTTTAGCTTTATATGCAGCTTTAATATCCAAGCTACGCATTATAATAAAGTAAATCAAAGCAATAACAGCCGCACCAAGGCTTATCCATTGACCCAACATAGCAGCAAAAGGATAACGGTCCACTACAATTGTATTTTGACCTTCGGGTACAATAATGCCCATATATCCACCGCCGGCAAGTAAAATTTCAGATGGTTTACCATCAATAAGACAACTTGCACTGCTACTGTAAGGTATACTGAAAAAGACAACACGTTCTCGGTCAAAATTTGTTTGAGCAGTAAACCCTGTTCGAGAAAGATGTATACTGTCAATTTTACGGCTGGAAAGGAAATAACAATCATTAAGAGAATCATAAACAGTTAAATTATCAAGGTCATTTTCGGCAACAGGTGTTAATATAGAAGAAACCTTAGGTATATCTTCGGGACGTATTGCAATACCTTTTAATGCAAGCTGTGCTTTTTGTTCGGGAGGTGCTTGCTGTAAAATATGTGCAGGTATATAAGTGTCATATATAATACCTATTGGTAAGCTGTAAAGATTTTGATAAACATCAAGACTGCCAAGCCTGCCATAATATTCATAACCTACAAGATTTACAGGCTGACCATTCGGAACAAGCTTCCAGCGACAAGAGAGAAGATTGCGTAAAGCAAAATTATCATCATTAATTTTATATGGATTATCCACACCTAAGGTGGATATTGCCGCAAGCTCTGCAATACTGCCATTACCGGGTGGGGTTGCAAGTGATTCTCGGCCCCAAGGCTTTGCAAGATATTCATCACCCGAGGGAAGCTCAAGACGGTCATTTTCGCCTGCAAAATATGTATTGACAATAGTAGGTTGGTCGGCTCGTAATACAAAAGCTTCGGGATACTGCATAAAACCATGATAAAAAGCAGAACCGAAAACTCCGCCGCAGATAATAACGGTAACACCCATGATAACAGAGGCTTTTGGTTTGTATAAGATAATAAGCATACCTGCCAGTACAGAGGCTACAGCAAGTATAATACTGCTTTGCAAGGCGGCGGCATTGACCGTAAGCTTGTTCATTGCAAATAAAACACCCATCAATACAACCCATGCTGAAGTGATTGCCATCAGCCAAAGAAAAGTACTTTTGCCGGGATTATCTTTAGATTTATCCGAGAGAACAATTGCACCTGAGGCAGCAAATAAAAGAGTAGGTACAATAACCCACCAATGAATAGCATTGCCGCCAAAAAGACAGGTAATCATCATCAGTATAGTACAAAGACGCAGTGCACCTTGAAGTTTATGATATTTTGATGAAAATACCAAAGCTATACCACTGCTAAGTCCGATTAAAGGCAACCATACAGGATTAAAACCCGCACCCGTACCTGCATGAGCAAGAGATGGGAAAATGTATTGTGAGAGGTGAGAGAGTATCTCGAAAATACTGTTTAAGTTTAAAATGGCACCGCTTGTAAGCAGCCCTAAAATTGAGGAGATGGATACTTCGGACAGACTGAAAAATTCAGGTAAAAGCAGTATTGCGGTAAGAGCGACTGCAAGCAGCCATTCGGCAACAAGTAACAATACTTTTTTTGCAGAAAGATTAACACTGAAATCTTTCCTTCGCAATATACAATAAATCAGCCATATAATAGGAAGACCAATAGCTACAGCATTGCTGCAAAGTAAACAAAGTGCAGCAAACAAAGGAAGATAAGCTTTCTTATTATATATAAAAAATTGTTCCGTTGACCATAAAAGCATTGGCATAAAGATTAACAGTCCACTCCATTCGGAATGACCGACAAATGCTAAAGCGACTCCGCTAAAGCTGTACATCAAGCTTGCGGCAACGGTATAAACCGAATGTGAAGCAAATTGTGAGATGTAAAGATATGCGGAAAGAGAACTTAACCCCATTGTAATGGTAAAAAATATTAAGGTAACAATACCAACAAAATTACCTGCATAGGGTGCAATTAAAGAAAATAAAAAACCGGCGGTCGGAAATGAAAATACACCATTGCTGATAATTAAAGCCGGAATTAATGATAGCACAGCAGCAATTATTGCAGAGATAAAACTCCATAGGGCGTATTTATACGATGAAATGGAAGAATTAGGTTTAGATTTCATAGAAACCCTCCAAATTATAAAATATTACTTAGTAAGTGTTATAAACAAATATACATATGTAATATAGTATATCATACTTTTTAATGTAAATAAACAGAAACTAATCTTTGAAATTTTAAAAAAGCGTTTAAACTGCGTATAAATTATGATATAATAAAACTTATTAAGGTTTTATTATATTTTATTTAAATATCGGTGCAAGATTTTGCTTACGCAAATGCACCATGACAGATTATACCAAAAATACTTTGTATTTATGGTATAATAAAACTTATTAAGGTTTTATTATATTTTATTAAAATATCGGGGCATCTCATGTGATGGCATACAAGCAAGTCTTACTGCCATGGGGCGGCACAATCAAGGGCAAAACCCGCAGGGTTTTGCCCTTGCGGCGGCGAAGCCGCCGGCGGTCGAAGACCGCAATTGTGCCGCCCCATAGGCTAAAGGATTTATCCCTAATCAATATTTATGGTGACGGTTCATCTACTATTATAATAAAAAAAGGAAGTGCCATATGGTTCATTTTTTTGGCGGAGGTACAGCAGGATTTATTTCGGGTGTAATTTCTTTGGCGGTTTACCTATTACAATCTTATGCAATATATAAAGTGTCGGTAGTACGTTCTTTACCAAACCCGATTTTTGCATTTATACCATTTTTTCAATTATTTATGTTAGGACAAATAGGAGATAGCTTACGATATAAAAAACCGACTATAGATAATCTGCTTGGGAGTATACCCTTAGCATATGCGTTACCGTTATTATCCATTATTACAGCAATATTGGCATATCCATTTTCATTATTGGGTTCACTTTTAACATCTCTGGGTACAATTATAGTATATTATTTGTTATTTAGTTTTTACACACCTAAACAAGCAATATTGTTTACAGCAATCAGCTCATTGTCACTGATTATGGTTATTTTATCAATTCTTTCATCTTTACCGCTTATTGGAGGCGTTTTTGTAGTGATTGCTTCAGTGTTAAGCATTTTAACTGCACTTACTCCGGTAGTTGGACCGCTCTTAATATTATATGCAGTAAAAGATTATAAAAAATATTATTAAAATTCTGTTGACAAACTGCCATATCTTTGTTATACTAAGCTTCGCAGCTACATGCGGATGTGGCGGAATTGGCAGACGCGCTAGATTTAGGCTCTAGTGGATTACCCCCGTGCAGGTTCAAGTCCTGTCATCCGCACCAAAAAAAATTAGACTTGATGCATCTTATTTAAAAGGTGTATCAAGAGCTGATTTATCAAGGATAACAGCATATCTAAGAAAGCGGCTGCAATTGCAGAATGAGTTTTTTTCTTACCGATTTTAATAATATCGGGATGTGGCTCAGCTTGGTAGAGTGCTGCGTTCGGGACGCAGAGGCCGCAGGTTCAAATCCTGTCATCCCGACCAAAAGGTTGGTTTTCAAATTAGGAAGTTTTTCTGTGCCGGATTATAAAAAAAAGCAAACCACCATGTATCATTTTGAGATGCAAGGCGGTTTTTTTGTTATATATTGATAATATGATATGCTATACAATGCGATATGTCAATATAAATATAAGATTATATATAATACAACTATGATATGTGTACATTATAATTGTACACAGGTGGTGATATTTATGTTTGAAGAACTGTTGTATAAGCGGTTGATACAG
>JAVVRS010000093.1:5888-6102 GCA_036654595.1 Oscillospiraceae bacterium
TCTGCAAGAGATATGAGTTTGTCATTAGGACAAAGTGCAGGGTATATTAATACTATAGAAAATAAAAAATCGTTACCGTCAATGACAGTATTTTTCTATATATGTGAATATTTTGGTATTTCACCAAAGGAATTTTTTGATGATGAACTGACCTACCCTGCACAAATAAATGAGTTAGTAAAAGATTTACAGAAGCTTAACCAACAACAACTCT
>JAVVRS010000094.1:0-2212 GCA_036654595.1 Oscillospiraceae bacterium
GGTTTTTGAAAAAAAGTTTTTTTGGTATAAATTAGGAATAAAAAGTTAATAATTATACAGATTTAAACAAATACAAAAGAAACTTAGTTTTCATGTACAAAGTGTAAAAACTGTTGTGAGATGTGACAAATAAGCTTAATAATAGAATATGTTATTAACAAATGGTGAAAAGTATAAAGTTTATTTTTTAACATAAGGTTATATAGTTAATATATTCTTTACAATGAGTAAAAAATATGGTAAACTGGAAATCGATTGAGAGAGTAAAAGCTTTTATAATATGAATACTTATTATTCGACTTAATTTAACTGTGCTTTTCGCAACATTAAGCAAACTTGGAAAATATAGGTGTAATTATGAAAAAAACGTCAAATATGTTTCAGGTTATGAAAAATTTAACCTACATAGCACAGGTTGGTATATCGGTAGCAGTTCCGCTGATTTTATGTATATTTGTAACCAGCTGGCTGCAAAAAAGATTTGAACTTGGCACTTGGATTGTATTGTTCGGAATAATATTCGGAGTTGGCAGTTCGGCGTGCAGTTTAATACAGTTTTTCAAATATATGGCAAGGGAAGCCAAAAAAGGTGAAGACGAACGTAAAAAGTATTAGTATGGCAGAGGAGAGAAGTTTTAATGTCCGAGGTTCTCAAAAAAGAAGCTATAACAATGACAATCGGCATAGTTGTTTTATGTGCAATTATGTTGGCTATATTCTCGGTGCTTGGTTATTATGACAGTACGGCACTGTATGGGGCAATGCTTGGTGGCGGGTTTGCCATCGTGAATTTTATTTTGCTGGGAATAACGGTTCAGAAAGTGACGAAAAAATCGTCGCCTAAGTCGGCACAGTCTTTTCAAAGTGCATCTTACGCACTTAGACTCATTCTGACGGCTGCAGTCGTTATTATTGGAATAAAGGTGGATATTTTCAATTACTTGACAGTATTTATCCCGCTATTTTTCCCAAGAATAGTAATCTTTTTTTCAAATATTTTAAGAAAGGAGGAGTAACTGATTGAACGGTCCCAAGATAATATTTGAAATACCCGTTTTAGGTGGCATTCCGATTACGCAAACAATCATAAGCTCATGGGCGGTTATGGCGTTACTTATTTTGGCAAGCATTTGGTTAACTCATGATTTAAAGATCAATCCAAGTCGGAAACAAGTATTACTTGAAAAAGCATATACAATGTTTTATGATTTGGTTGAGGGTACCATGGGTAAGCATAATCTAAAGTATGCACCGTATATTGGTACACTGCTGCTGTCATCTGTCTTTGGAAGTTTAATAGGAATGACCTATGTATTCCGTTCCGTAACAGCAGACTTAAGCACAACCATGGCATGGGCACTTGCAACATTTGTACTTATTCAAGGGAGCAACATTTATAACAACGGGGTACTCGGTTGGTTAAAAGGATTTACCGAACCTGTTGTAGTTATGACACCTATGAATCTGGTAAGCGAAATTGCCACACCAATTTCTATGTCCTTCCGTCACTTTGGTAACATCGCAGGCGGTATGGTAATGACATCATTACTGTATGGTGCACTGGCTTCTTTCAGCGCAATGATTTTGCAATTTATCCCAATTGATTTTATCAATTCAATTCCAATTTTCCAAGTAGGTATCCCGGCAATTGTCTCTATTTACTTTGACCTATTCTCCGGATGCGTACAAGCATTAATATTCTGTATGCTTACAATGGTATTTGTATCTAACGTAAGCCCTGAACCGGAAAAGGCATAATTTAAAAAAATTAAATGATTTTTGGAGGAAACAATTATGGAAAAAGCTATCGTATTAGCAGCATCAGCAATCGGCGCAGGTTTCGCAATGGGCGTAGGTGCTCTCGGCCCTGGTATTGGTCAAGGTTTCGCAGCAGGTAAAGCAGCTGAATCCGTAGGTCGTCAACCTGAAGCAGCAAATGATGTAACCAGAACAATGATTCTTGGTTGTGCTATCGCTGAATCAACAGGTATCTACTCATTGGTTATCGCACTTGTAATGTTATTCGCTAACCCACTTATTGGTTTGCTGTAATCTTTATAATTATACTGGCAAAGCGATTTTGTAAAACCACAGTATTTTTATGGAAGGAGGGCGACCATGGAAAAATATTTGAGTTTCGTTACCTTGGATTTTTGGACAATGATTTTTACTTGGTGTAACCTTATTGTTTTGTACTTATTTTTAAAGAAAT
>JAVVRS010000094.1:2222-6088 GCA_036654595.1 Oscillospiraceae bacterium
ATTACTGTTTAAGCCTGTCAAAAATATTATTGACAAGCGCCAACAGGAAGTTTCCGATATCTATAAAATTGCAAACGATACTAAATCCCAAGCAGAAACTATGCGTGCGGATTATGAAAAGAAATTAACCGAAACCAAAAAGGAAGCAAGCGAAATTATCAAAGCTGCAACACAAAAAGCACAAGTTCGTTCAACAGAAATTGTTGAAGAAGCTCAAGGCAAAGCAGCAGATATTATCGTTAAAGCTGACGTTGCAATTGAAAGAGAAAAGAAAAATGCTATTAACTCTCTTAAAAATGAGGTTTCCGGCATTGCAATTTCAATTGCTGAAAAGGTAATCGAAAAAGATATCAATGAAAAAGATCATGAAGCATTGATCGAAAAATTTATCGATACAGTGGGTGATGCATCATGAGAGAATTTTCATCCAGTTATGCTTCAGCGTTGATTAAATTGGCGATTGAAACAGACTCTCTTGATGAAATTTTTGAACAAATTATGATAATAAAAGAGGAAATAATTTCAAACCCCAATTTTATCAAGATTTTAGATGCACCCATGATTGCAGTAGAAGACAAGCTAAGTGTTGCAGATGAAACATTTAAAGGGAAAATAAATGTTTACTTGCTGAATTTTATAAAAATTCTCGTTGAAAAGGGAGCAATGCATGAGTTCGTTAATTGTGCGAACGCATTTGAAAAACTTTACAACGAAGATAAAAATATTGAAAAGGTAACTGCTGTTACAGCAATACCTCTCAATGAAAAGCTTACCGAAAAACTCATTAAAAAACTGGAAACAGTGACCGGCAAGACAATTGTTCTTGTCAATCAAGTGGATCCGGAATGTATGGGCGGTATCGTGTTAAGACTTGAAAATTCGCAGATTGATGGCAGCATCAAAACAAAGCTTGAAGCAATAAAAACACAGATGTTCTCAATAATTGCGTAAGAAGGTTGGTGAGGCTATGCAGTTGCGTCCGGAAGATATTAGTAACTTAATAAAAAGTCAGATTAAAAACTACGAAAATAAAATAGAACAAAGCGATACCGGTACTGTTATTACAGTAGGTGATGGTATTGCTACAGTACATGGACTGGAAAAGTGTATGTCTAACGAATTGATCGAGTTCCCGAACGGCGAGTTCGGAATGGCGCTCAACTTGGAAGAAAACATTGTTTCCATCGTTATGCTGGGTAATGATGACGGTATCAAAGAAGGTTCCGTTGTTAAACGTACAGGTCGTGTAGTATCCGTACCTGTAGGTGAAGCCTTGATTGGTCGTGTTGTTAATGCCTTGGGTCAACCTATAGATGGCAAAGGTGCAATCAACACAACAGAATTACACCCAATCGAAAGCAATGCACCTGGTATCATTGAAAGACAGCACGTTAATGTACCATTGCAGACAGGTATCAAAGCTATTGACTCTATGATTCCTATCGGCAGAGGTCAGCGTGAACTTATCATCGGTGACAGACAAACCGGTAAAACAACAATCGCTATCGACACAATCATCAACCAAAAGGGTCAAGATGTTATCTGTATCTATGTTGCTATAGGTCAAAAAACATCTACAGTTGCTCAATTGGTTGAAACCTTGACAAGTTCAGGTGCAATGGATTATACAATCGTTGTTGCAGCTACAGCTGCCGAACTTGCTCCTGTTCAGTACATTGCACCATATTCAGGTGTTACAATGGCTGAATATTTCAGAGCACAAGGCAAAGACGTTCTTATCGTTTATGATGATTTGTCCAAGCACGCAGTTGCTTACCGTGCACTTTCACTTTTGATTCGTCGTCCACCGGGTCGTGAAGCTTATCCGGGTGATGTATTCTATTTGCACTCCAGATTACTTGAACGTGCAGCTTGCGTAAATGCTCAATACGGCGGTGGTTCAATTACTGCTTTGCCTATCATTGAAACACAGGCAGGCGACGTTTCCGCATACATTCCTACAAACGTTATTTCCATCACAGACGGACAGATATTCCTTGAATCAGAAATGTTCAACTCAGGTATCATGCCGGCTGTTAACCCGGGTATCTCGGTATCCCGTGTTGGTGGGGACGCTCAGATTAAAGCTATGAAAAAGGTTGCTTCTCCTATTAAACTGATGTATTCTCAGTATAAAGAGCTTCAATCCTTCTCACAGTTCGGTTCAGACCTTGATGCTGATACAAAAGCAAGTCTTGAACAAGGTGCTCGTATAGTTGAAGTCCTCAAACAGGGCAAAAACTCTCCGCTCGCCGTTGAAAAGCAAGTAGTAATTCTATATGCTGTTTCAAAGAACTACTTATCTGAAATCGCACTTGCCGATATCGGAATATTCCAAGAAGAACTGTTTGAATATATCACAAACAATCGTGCTCAAATCTTTAATGACATTAAACAAACAAAAGTAATGTCCAAAGAAACCGAACAAGCACTGATAGATGCTATTGTAGAATGTAGAACTCAGTTTTTAAAATCCAAATAATAGTTAGAGAGGAGTGCTTTCGGTGGCAGGATCAATGAAGGATATAAAACTTCGCATAAAAAGCGTGGGCAGTACCATGCAAATCACCAAAGCAATGGAACTAGTAGCTTCCTCTAAACTACGCAGAGCAAAAGAACGTGTAGAACAGGCAAGACCGTTCTTCAACACCTTTCGTCACACACTTAACGATATAGCTTACTGTAATACAGAATTTGATTCTACATTTGTAGTTCAACGTCCTGTAAAGAAAATATGCTATGTTGTTATTGCGGGTGACAGAGGTCTTGCAGGTGGATACAACTCCAATTTATTCAAAAAAGTGGTTTTGGAAACTGAAGGAAAACCGGCAGTAATTGTACCTTTGGGTAAAAAGACTGTTGACTTTTTCCAGAGAAAGAACTTTGATATTCTAACAACAGAATATGCAGTTGTAGAAGACGTTGAGTTTTCTCAGTGCTTTGATATTGGATATGTTCTTGCAGATGCATACAGAAACGGTGAGTTTGATGAATTGCATATTATTTACACAAAGTTTATAAATATGCTCTCACAAGAACCATCAGCAACAAAAGTACTTCCAATTACTTATGACCCGAGTTTATCAGATGATAAGAGCACAAAGTCACTTATCCTTTATGAACCATCGGCTGAAGAAGTATTTGATAGAATTGTGCCGCAATATATTGCCGGAATGGTCTATGGTGCAGTAGCTGAATCTTTTGCATCTGAGGTAGCATCTCGTAGAACTGCGATGGAAGCAGCAAGTAAAAATGCAGGCGAAATGATAGATAGTCTGAGCCTGAAATATAACCGTGCTCGTCAGGCAGCAATTACACAGGAAATCAATGAAATTGTTTCCGGCGCCGAAGCACTGTAATTAGGAAGAATAATTACTCATTCCTAATGCGAATAAGTATAAAGGAGGAATGTAGATGAGCGATCTAAATAAAGGCATCGTATCACAGGTTATCGGACCTGTAATTGATATTAAATTTGCCGGTGGCCAGCTCCCAAATCTGCTTAATGCTATTGAAATTCAGCATAAAGGAGCTAAGCTGGTTGCCGAAGTAGCTCAGCATATTGGCAACGATGTTGTTCGTTGTATTGCAATGAGCTCCACAGATGGTCTTGTTAGAGGGACCGAAGCGGTAGATACAGGTGCGTGCATCCATGTACCTGTCGGTAACCAAACCTTGGGTAGAATTTTTAACCTTCTTGGTGAACCGGTTGATAACAAAGAAGCTCCTAAAACCGAAGAAAGCTGGCCAATTCACCGCCAGGCACCTTCATATGAAGAACAGGTTTCTACAACTGAAATTCTAGAAACAGGTATCAAAGTTGTTGACCTTATCGCTCCATATGCAAAAGGTGGTAAAATTGGTTT
>JAVVRS010000095.1:0-6017 GCA_036654595.1 Oscillospiraceae bacterium
GTTCGTTATGGGTTTAGATGATTCATTTCCACCAATGGGATTTAGAGATGATAATAATGAAATTGTAGGTCTTGATATTGATATTGCAAGAGCAATATGCGATAAACTGGGTCTTGAACTTGTATTACAGCCAATTAACTGGGATACAAAAGAAATGGAACTGGAAACAGGTAATATTGATGTAATTTGGAATGCACTTACCATTACACCTGCTCGTCAAGAATCTATGCTGATTTCAAAACCATATCTAAAAAACAATCAAGTTATCTGCGTTAAAGCTGATTCCGCTATTGCAAGTAAAGCAGATTTAGCAGGTAAAAAAGTTGCAGTACAACTTGGTTCATCTGCTGATGAAGCCTTAATGAAAGATGATATCTCAAGTAAAATCGGAGAAAAATTGGAATTTGATAACAATGTTTCAGCATTGCTTGATTGTAAAACCGGTGGTGTTGATGCTGTAGTACTTGATGAAGTAGTTGCTAACTATTATGCAAAACAAGAACCTGATAGCTATAAAGTTCTTTCAGATTCACTGGCAGCCGAAGAATATGGTATTGCATTCAAAAAGGGCAATCAAAAACTTCATGATTCCATTATGAATGAATTTGATGCTCTTGCAAAAGACGGTACACTAAAAGGCGTTTCCGAAAAATGGTTTGGAAAAGATATCATTGTAAAATAAGAAACAGAATATTAAATGAAGTGAATGACTTCACAGGTCGGACATACCTGAGGAGTCATTCTCTTTTGTAAATCAGTAAATATCAGTGGAGGCAGCTAATGGATTTGGAATATATTTTTAGATTGACAGGTGCCTTGCTTTCGGGAGCAGGTACTACATTATGGCTATTTGCCATTGTTTTGGTTTTATCTATACCAATTGGATTTATAATAACTTTATTGCTTAGATGCAAAATTAAGCCATTACGTTGGCTGGTAAATGCTTATGTTTATGTAGTTCGTGGTACGCCACTACTATTACAGCTTTTAGTAGTATATTTTGGTACTAATATTATATTTGCAGGGATATTCAGAATTGACAGAGAAGATGCTGCGGCACTTGCCTTTGTACTTAATTACAGTGCATATTTTGCTGAAATTTTCAGAGGCGGATTGCTGGCTATTGATAAAGGACAGTATGAAGCTTGTAAAGTATTGGGCTTGAATAAGCTCCAAACAAATATTCATGTAATTATTCCGCAAATGTTCAGAGTATCACTTCCATCGGTTACAAATGAAGCAATTACTTTAGTTAAAGATACTGCCTTACTGTATGCTGTATCTGTACCTGAAATTTTACATTATGCAAAGGCGGCAGTGGTGCGTGACAGTGATATGACTGCGTTTGCAATTGCAGCAGTGATTTATTTGGTCATGAATACAATTTTTACATTGATTTTCACTAAAATTGAAAAGAAAATGTCTTACTAAAGGAGGTGCTTAAATGATTACCGTAGATAAACTGAAAAAATCCTTTGCAGCATTAGACGTGCTTAAAGGTGTCAGTTTTACTGTAGATAAAGGTGATGTAGTTGCTGTAATCGGTTCGTCCGGTTCAGGTAAAAGCACCTTACTTAGATGTCTTATAGACCTTGAAGAAATAAATGATGGAACGGTTATTATTGAAGGTGACTACTTAATAAAAGATGGAGTTTATCCGGAAGAAGCAAAAGTCAAACAGGTTACTTCTAAAATGGGTATGGTATTTCAAAGCTTTAATCTTTTCCCACATAAAACCGTTAGAAATAATCTTATAATGCCTGCTATGCTTGTAAAAAAAGCTTCAAAAGAAGACGCAGAAAAAAATTGCATATCATTACTGGCAAAGGTTGGGTTAAGTGATAAAATTGATGTTTACCCAAAATATCTTTCCGGAGGTCAGCAACAACGTGTTGCAATTGCCAGAGCTTTAATGCTTAATCCGGATATACTGCTCTTTGATGAACCTACCTCAGCACTTGACCCACAGCTTACAGGTGAGGTGCTTGCAGTAATGCGTGACCTTGCAACCGAGCATATGACAATGATTGTGGTTACACATGAAATGTCATTTGCACGAGAGGTAGCTAACAAAGTATTGTTCATGCACGATGGACAAATTGTTGAATCAGGAACGCCGGAGGAAATATTTTCTTCACCTAAACAACCTGAAACACAGGAATTTTTAGCTAATTTTTTGAAATAAATATAAAAACATACCATCGTCAGTTAATTCTGTCGGTGGTATGTTTTTTTAAAATTATATTGCTCAAAAATTCTTACGGTTTAAGGCTCTGCCCCGCAGGCGGACGGTTTCCCGTCCGCATTGCCGCAAAGGCGGCAATGGTGGGAGTTCCCACTCCCACGCCTGCGGGGCAGATGCTGAGAGGTAAGCTGCAATGTAATTATGAGTTAATTTCAGAAATGACAGAGCTAACAGCATCATCAAAGAGTGTTTTTATGTTAGTCATCTGTTTATCAGAGGCTTTGTCATCATGTAGAATGTAGTGAGTAATGGCAAAAAGTTGTTCTGCTGTAAAACAGCTTGGGTCAAAATCAAAACCTTGGTTTTCCGGAGAGGTCATCAGTATACCAAACATATTCAGCGACCTAAAATCGCTGTTGCTAAAGAAGATAGATAAATCCTCATTAATTTTGTTTACATACTGTGTTTTAGCCTTTACAAGAGCAATGTCTTTGTCGGTTCCGGAATTAAGTAAAGCACAAAGTTCTTGTTTAAAATAATCCTTATTTTGATTAATACTATCTGAAACAATAATAGTTGCTTGTTTTTTACTGTTGTTTAACACGTTTTATTCCTCTTTTCAATATATTTAATGCTCATGATAAGAGCATTCTGTCGTTATCAAATTGTTTATGGCTTAATTCTTTAAATTTAAGCAACAAGGTTTCTACTGTCATATTTTTTCGTTCATCTCCGGCTATATCCATAATAATGTTACCGTTATCCATCATCATAGTTCTGTTGCCCAAATCTAAAGCAGACTGTATATTATGTGTAATCATCATTGTAGTAATTTTGTTTTCAGAAACAATTTCTTTTGTTATTGTAAGAACTTTATCTGCTGTAGCAGGGTCTAATGCGGCAGTATGTTCATCAAGTAACAGTAATTTGGGTGTTACAAGGGTACACATTAACAAGGTAACGGCTTGACGTTGTCCACCTGATAATAAACCCATTTTAGTTTTCATTCTATCCTCAAGCCCAAGCCCTAAGCGAGATAGACTTTCACGAAAAAAGTCACTGTCTTTTTTACTGATACCAATGGAAAATTTTTGCTTATTGCTTCGCATATAACAAAGTGCAAGATTTTCTTCAATTGTCATTGATGGAGCAGTACCTTTGAGTGGGTCTTGAAACAATCGACCAATATGTTTTGCCCTTTTATGTTCTTCCATAAAGGTAATATTCTGTCCATCAAGAATAATATTGCCTGTATCAGGTATAAGTGAACCTCCTATAAGATTAAAGACAGTAGATTTACCTGCACCGTTAGAGCCAATTAAAGTAACAAAATCACCGGAGTTTAAGTTCAATGAAATGTTGTTTATAGCTACACGTTCATTGGCAGTGCCGGGATAAAAGGTTTTAGATAGATTAGTTATGTTCAGCACTGATTTTGCTCCTTTTTTTCAGCTGATAAAGCTTTATATTTTCTTTGATGACAGGGAATGAAATTGCCAAAGTAATAATAATAGCAGATACAAGTTTCATACTGGAGAATGAAATATTAATTTCCAAAGCAATGCTGATAATAAACCTGTAGATAATTGAGCCGAAAATTACAGCAATAACATTGCGTTTAATACTCTTTTTACCAAATATAATTTCACCTATAATTAATGAGGCAAGTCCGATAACGACCATACCTACACCACTCGAAACGTCAGCAAAAGATTGATATTGTGCAATAAATGCACCTGAAATTGCAACTAGCATATTTGCCATAGAAAGCCCTATAGTTTTCATAAGATTTACATTTATTGATGATGACCGCACCATATCTTCGTTATCACCTGTTGCACGAATTGAAAGCCCTGTTTGTGTTTGAAGAAACATAATAATAAAAGTTCCTGCAATGGTAGCGACAATTAACCCTAAAATTAAAGAAATATAAAAAGATGGGATACCAATATTTTTAAGCAGGCTGATAATGGTTGTTTGTCCATTCAGTGATTTATTGGCACTGCCGCCCATAACCATAATGTTAATAGAATATAATCCTGTCATGGTTAGTATACCCGAAAGTATAGGTTGTATTTTTAACTTTGTTTGTAAAAAAGCTGTGACAATTCCTGCAAGGGCACCTGTAAAACCTGCGGCAACAATTGCCAATATTGGGTGACCCGAGATAGTAACCATGGCACAGACAGCGGCACCAAGTGTAAAACTGCCATCTACTGTTAAATCTGCAATATCCAGAATACGATAGGATATAAACAATCCCAAGGTCATAAGCGAATAAAATAGCCCCAACTCAATTGATGATGTAAATGCTGTTAAGCTCATAAGAGATGCTCCTTAATTTGATGGCTTTATGCTCGTTCCTCTAAAAGAAGAACGAGCATAAAGCAGAAAGTTATTTTTTAATTATTCAACGATTAATGCACCATCATATTCGGCAGGAGCACCAATTGCGTTTGCAGTTTTCTTATTGATTACCTTTTGAAAGTTATCCAATGTGCAAACTGGAAGTTCTGAAACAGGGGTACCATTTAAAATTTTAGCTGCCATTTCAGCAGTTTTAACACCAAGATTAGTGTAGTTGATGCCAACTGTTGCATATCCACCATCAATAACCATCGAATCGGCACCTACATAAACAGGAATTTTATTATCAATACCTACCTGTGCAAGTGTTGGCATTGCAGAAGCTATACTATTATCAATAGGAGTATAGATTGCATCAACCTTGCCTGCGAGTGAGGTTGCGGCTTGTTTTAATTCAGAGGTATTTGTAATGGTAACTTCTTGATATTCAAAGCCATATTGCGAGGTAAGTGCGATTGCTTTATCAACAACAGCTTTAGAGTTTACTTCACTTGCAGTGTAAAGAAAACCAATTTTTTTAGCATTTGGAGTAAGTTCTTTACAAAGAGCAAAAACTTGGTCAACCGGAATAGCATCGGAAGTGCCGGTTACGTTAGTGTTAGGGTGAGCAGGGTCTGAAACAAGTTTTGCGGCAACAGGGTCAGTTACTGCTGAGAACAGAACAGGGATATCAGAGGTAGCAGCAGCTGCCGCTTGAGCTGATGGAGTAGCTATAGCTACAATTAAATCCACTTTATCGCCAACAAATTTTTTGCAGATAGAGTTTAAATTGGACTGGTCGCCTTGAGCATTTTGATAATCTATTTTAAGATTTTCGCCGTCTTTAAAACCTTGGTCGGCAAGACCTGCTATAAAGCTTTCACGAATAGTATCAAGGCTTGGGTGTTCAACAATTTGAACAATACCTATTGTCATTTGCTTGTCGTTAGGCGTTGCAGTTTGTTCTTCCTTTGGTTTTTCGGGAGCATTAGCTTCAGGCTTTTTGGAAACACAACCTGTCATCATCATTGCTGTCATGGAAACGGTTAATATAAGTGCAAGTAATTTTTTCATAGTAGTATCCTCTTTTCATAAAATAATATAGTTGATTTTATATTGGCTCTAAAAGGGTAGAGTAAGGTATATGCAGTATGTGACCTTCAAACGAATGGAAGCTTAAAGATAAAATCAACTCCTTTAACAAAATAAAAAAACGCCTATCCAAGTCTTTACGACAAGGACAGACGATTAATCTGCGGTACCACCTTGATTGGCATAAAAGCTATGCCCACTTAAAGAAATGCAAACACATTTCCAACCCTGTAACGGAGGTTATCCGACATCAGATACTACAAAGCAAAAATTTACTTTGTTTCACCTTGTCCTCAAGGGTCCATTTATCCGACCTGCGTTCTGCGTGGCTTTCAGCAATGCCATGCTCTCTGTGAGGGCACTATCGGTTTTATCTCCCTGTCAACGGTTTAAG
>JAVVRS010000096.1:0-6017 GCA_036654595.1 Oscillospiraceae bacterium
GCATCAAAACTGTTTAAATGGGGTGCAAATGTAATTGTTGTACTCACTGACGGTTCACCCGTAAACCCCGACAGTATTCAAACCTTTGCTACACTAAATACTCTGCGTATACCTGTCCTCAGCTATACCGAGAATAAAGAACGAATTTTAAAATGTCTTGCTACTGCCGATATGGTAATTGATGCAATGTATGGCATTGGCTTTAAAGGTGAGCTTACTGCCCTGCAACGTGAAATAACCTGTGCCATTAACGCCTCACCTGCACTTGTTGCAGCACTTGATATACCCAGCGGTGTCAATGCCGATACAGCTTATGCTGACATTGATGCTGTATGTGCAGATTATACCATTGTATTTGAATGTCTTAAACCGGCACACCTTTTTACTAAAGAGCTTTCTTGTTTAGGCAGCTTACAGCTTATTGAAATTGGTATCCCCCCTGCTGCTTATGAGGGAATAACAAGCAATTATATCGAATGTGATAACACAATTCTCTTTCATTATCTAAAACCCAAACCCATCAATTCATACAAAGGCAGTGCCGGACGTTTACTAAATGTTGCCGGAAGTATTGGTATGGCCGGAGCAGCTGTAATGTCAACACAAGCTGCATTATCAAGCGGTACGGGTTATGTTACACTTGCAATACCACAAGAGCTCTATCCACATATTACACCACATCTCGTTTCACCGGTATGCTTGCTTTTAAAACCCGGCTCAGAGCTTTATTCTCTGCTTTGTGCCATGAAAAAAAGTGATGCTGTATCTATTGGCTGTGGTCTTGGCAGTGAACCTTGGCTTACATCTACTGTAAATTATCTCATAGAAAATTGCAAAGTACCAATGGTAATTGATGCAGATGGTATAAATGCCCTTTCTTCGGACATAACTATATTGAAAAGGGCAGGTTCTTCTATAATTCTAACACCACATTTAGGTGAGTTTGCAAAGCTTACGGGGCTTTCTACACAACAAATAAGCCGAAATAAACTAACCCTTGCCGTCGAATTTTCACGAGAACATAATGTTGTTTTGGTGCTTAAAGGTGCTAACACTGTTGTAACTTCACCAGATGGCTTGGTTTATGTGAACAATACCGGCAATCCGGGGCTTGCAAAAGCAGGCAGCGGAGATATTCTTACCGGAATTATTGCTTCACTCACCGCACAGGGAATACCACCATATGCTGCCGCTGTTTGCGGTGTCTATCTGCATGGCATATCCGCTGACCGTTGCAGTTTGCGGTTGTCACAATATTCAATGCAGCCGCTTGATATTTTAAGCGATATGTGTGATATTTTCAGAGAGAATAACCGATAAACCGCCCTTAAAGTAACGCTGTCCGCAATGGTGTGACAGTTGAAATGGTGGTTTGTAATTTATGAGAAAAATTTTCTTTTCAGTGTGCTGTACTTTAGGACTTCTATGCTTTATTATGGTCGGCTGTACATCAGATGTACAAAAGGAAGAAAGAAGTAAGCAGCAGCTTTCTTCAAAACTAAACAATGCTTTTGAAACAACTGCACATATTAACTATAACAATGTAGAAGCATTGCTTACAATGAGTCGAGAACAATCAGGTAACTATAAGCTTGAATTTTTACAACCGATATCATTACAAGGTATCAGTCTTGCTACACAAGGTGAAAATATTACAATAACCTACAAGGATATGAGCCTTACTATGACTGCCAATGAATTTTTCAGTTCAAGCGTGGTTAAAATGATAATTGAAAGTATAAACAATATTTCTACCGACTATGGATTTACTTTAGAGATGGGTGAACAACAGCTTACTGTAAGTGGTATGGGTGAAAACGGTGAATTTATTTTATTGCTTGACCCTAAAAACAGCAATCTTCTTTCATTGGAAATACCATCTTCGGGATTAAAGGTTGATTTTGAAAATTTTAAATTTCTCAACTGAATATTTATAATAGTATAAAAAAATACTCCTATTCCTCTTTTGGAATGGGAGTATTTTTATTTTACCGTAAAATATCATTGTCAAATATGATATTTTTTCAATATCATATAATAAGGCTGATTGATAAGAGTAAGTCTGCCGATTAATTTTAAAATAATGCAAAGTTTTATACTAATTGTATATAAAGCTTTAAATTGGATAATACTACTTTTGAAATTACTAACCCAACTAAAAAAAATTCAAGACGGAGCGTGATAGCGTGACTGTCAAACGAGGAGATATTTACTACGCAGATTTAAGCCCTGTCGTAGGCTCTGAACAGGGTGGTGTCCGTCCTGTGCTGATAGTTCAAAATGATGTGGGTAATAAATACAGCCCCACCGTAATTGCTGCCGCAATTACAAGCCAACGAGAAAAATCAAAACTGCCAACTCATATACAAATAGGTGCTGTTGACTGTGGATTGTCAAAGGATTCTATCGTTCTCTTAGAACAGATACGAACTATTGATAAAAAACGTCTGAAAGAACGTATGGGTACTTTAGATGGCAGCTCTATGTCACAGGTGGATAAGGCATTAACCATAAGTTTTGGTTTGGAGAATGAATAAACAGTGATTACTCATACATAGGCAAAGATTATCTTTGCAATAAAAATATTCTTTGTCTATCACTTACTATTTTTCTTCTCTGTCCACAAGTAAAGACTTGACCTTAATTCAGTTTTATAACCGATATTAAGGCTTCAAGTCTTTTATCATAATATATTATAATTAATTTTAAGCTTGTATATTTTAAGCTTGTCGCCGCCCCCAGCCACCGCAGCTCGGCGGAACGCCGAGCTTGCCGCAAGGCGGCAAGCAGAGGATTTTGCCGCCTTGCGGCAAAATCCTCGCTGCGGTGGCCGGGGGGTGCCGACTAGCTGAATTTTATTGATATCTTTACTTGAATTTAAAGGAGAATATATTGTGAAAAATCTTACCAAAAGTATTCTTGCAATTATTTTGTTACTGGTTTTATCTGTTACCGCTTTTGCAGAATCATATACAGATGAAATGTCCTCTGCAGATAATAAAGAAAATATGAATTATTATAATTTAATTCTTCCTTCACCTTCAACAAATATCGGCAAAGATAAAAGTTATATTATTCCTACATCAAAAGGCAGTTCACCCGGAGGTGTAGTTTATAATGTTTCGGGAGTTTCCGAAGTTTCTGTTTCAATCTACAGTGCTAAAGGTACCTTTGCTACTGCACGTCCCGACGGTTCATGGAGTTTAGGAGGTTCGGTATCAGGCAATGCAATATCTTCAAGATATAACACCGCTGATGATACTGTTTACATACATCAAAATGGTGAAAATAAAGTTTATACCATAGACAGTCTAAGTACCGGACGTGCCTTGTTTTTAAAATCAGATTATTCTCCAAGCGGAAATACTGTAAATTTAGGGTTAAATATACTTGTATCAAGCAATGGTCAAGACTATAAATCTGTCACATCAAGTTTATCTGCGGTAGAATATTTCCCTGTAAGTCAAAACAGTGGTTACTATTATGAAACATATACCGCAAATATTCCAAGTAATACCACTCATATTAGATTGGCATTATATGATTTTGCTTCAATTCCAAATAATACGCCCGGTGCACCTCGTATGCCGAACAAGCTTAAACTTTCACTTTGTCTTGCCGAGGCAACTTTTAACGGTAAAGCACTAAGTTGGGGCGGTAAACAACCTACGCCTCCCGACATAACCGATAATCCAAATTTACCCAATACCCCTGACATACCATCTGACCCCAACGGTAACATACCTCATGATGATATCAACGACAAAGAAAATTCAAACAACAATGGCAACCACCCATTAAGCATAATTGCCGGCATAGTTGCAGGTGCTTTTCAAAAAGAATTCAGCAATAAAGATAATGATATTTCTACTTCTGTATCTTCATCACACAGTCATTCATCATCAAGCGGTAACACCTCTAAGCCTAAAACAAAGAAAGACAACATAAGCAACAATATCACCGAAAACAGCTCAAATGACCCTCCCTCCGAAAGTGCTGAAATTATTGACATTCCATTTGATGAGTCTAAAGATGATTACTCTACCTTACTCAGCATTGGTAGCGGTATTTATATTGGTTTAGGTGCTTTACTTATTACAATAATTGCTATTTTACGGCGTGAGTAACCATATCTGCACATCTTAATACTTATACAAGTTCACCGCAAGCCACCGGGCGGCACAATCAAGGGGCAACCTGCGGTTGCCCCTTGAGGCGGCTGTACAGCCGCCTGCGGCGTAAGCCGCATTGTGCCGCCCGGGGTGGCTTGCTAAATACCGACTGAAACAATAACTGCATAACATACAAGTTTACTAACAATATTTATAATATATTTTTCAAATATTAAGTGTGACAACAAACATTCTTTAATTATAAGACTTGTATAGTCTATAAAAAAAAGGTATTATATAAGTACTGATGTTTTTTGTTTTTAACTTAATGATATTTATTTAAAATTAAAATATATGAATTTGTATACACCATAAACGTATTAACATTGTTTGCAAGTGATATTTTAACATGAAAACCCGGCATAAATATAATTAAATGCTTGGGACACTGCATATTCGGGAGAGTGAATAAAACTTATGCCAACCAACAACATAAAACTATGTTATGGCTGTATGTCACCAATAAGTACCGAGGACTTAGTATGTCCTCAGTGTGGCTATAATAAAAATACACCCCACAGTTCTGATTTTTTACCGCTTGGTACTAAAATTACAGGACGCTTTATTACCGGACGAGTAATTTGCACCGATAATGAAGGTGTTTTATATATGGGACTTGATGCCCAAATGAAAATTAAAGTATGGATAAAAGAATATATGCCATTCGGTATATCAAAACGTAATCATACCAATTGTGCCATAACTCCATTAAGTGGTAAAGAGGTTCAATATAAATCGTTTGGACAAGGCTTTAAAGACACTTCAATGCGTCTTAAAAATATTCAATCCACTGCGGCAATATTACCATATGAAACTGTACAAGCTAACAATACTATATATTCTATATCTAAGTTTATCAATACTATAGCTTTAAGTGATTTTTTAATGCGTGGTGATGGTGAGCTTTCTTGGGCTACGGCAAAAAAAATATTTATGCCAATGCTTAATGCCCTTTCTGTTATACATAAAGGTGGTATTGTTCATGGAGGTATCTCTCCATCATCACTTATGCTTAATCAAAACGGAACATTATATCTTGGGGACTTTTCTCTTTCGGAAGTTAGGTTAAATGTAGATGGAACCAATTCTCCGGAAAAATGTTATCTTGCTCCCGAACAATTTTCTCTTTCTGATTTTCAAGGCCCTTGGACAGATATATATTCTATGGGTGCTGTATTATATAAATGTTTAACAGGTACTATGCCTACTGATGCTTTAACAAGAAAATCAGGCAGTATATTACCAAGTGTTGTACAGTTGGGTAGTAATGTACCTGCTAATGTTTCTGCCGCTATTGAAGCTGCTATGTCTTTGGATAAAGATAAGCGTTTACAATCAGCTGATGCGTTTATTGGCAGATTATTGGAATCAGAAGATTCAAATACTGCAATCTATACCGCAACACCTAAAACACCTACCACTATTACCTCTCTTGAGGATAATAATGTTAAAGAAGCTTTACCTATACAAATAAATCAAAACAAACGACAGCTACCGGCTACTGCAAAATATATCTCTACCATTACTTTGATTTCATTTATTGTAATTGCTATTGCCGGGGTTGGTGCACTGTTTTTATTCCGAGATATTGTCTTTCCACCTCCGCCCGAACCTACTGTAGAAGAACCTGTAAGTCAAATTCCTATGGTTGTGGTTCCTCCCTTTGAAGGACAATATTTAAATGCTGTAATTACCAATAAAGATTACCAAGATAAAATGAATTTTCGTGTTGAAGAAACTCACAATGAACAATATGCTCAAGGTGTAATCTATGCTCAAGACCCTGCTCCAAATACTCAAATGCCCGATAAAGGTACTGTTACCCTCTTTGTTAGCGAAGGCTCA
>JAVVRS010000097.1:0-6012 GCA_036654595.1 Oscillospiraceae bacterium
CCGCATATGCTTTAAGCCGGCTCACATCAAGCGGAGAAACAAACTCCCATGCAGAACTATGATACGCCGATATTAATTCGTCCGCATCTGAAAATCCCAGCATTTCAACAAACATATCATTTACACAAAGAATAGGAAGCTCGGGAGCTGTTTGTACAATCACCAGCCCAATTGGAAGAGCAAGATTTATCAGTTCCTCTTTTATTTCAGAAAGCTTTTTCATACCACTATTCCTCCTTCGACAGAAAGTGCTGAATTGTTTGATATAAAAGGTTTGGCTCAATTGGCTTTGCCAGATGTGAGTTCATGCCTGCGGCTTTTGTTCTCTCAATATCTTCATCAAATGCGTTTGCGGTCATTGCAATGATGGGGATTGTTTTGGCATCACGTTTTCTCATCTGTCTGATTGATTTTGTGGCGGTCAGCCCGTCCATTACCGGCATACGAATATCCATAAGAATTGCATCATAATAATTATCTGCTCTTTGTAAAAATATTTCAATTGCCTGCAACCCATTTTCCGCAACCTCTACCGACAAATTCTTTACGCTTAAAAGCTTTTTGGCAACCTCAATATTAAGCAGATGGTCCTCAACAAGCAATATTCGCTTTCCGCTGAAATCATATTCCTGTGGTTGAGCTGATATTGACAGGTGTTCTTTGGTATTGTAAATTTTCGCAAAAGCCGAACTGAGTGAAGATTTAAACAAAGGCTTTGCCATTAACATATTTACCCCTGCCTGTTTTGCCTCCGCTTCAATAGATGCACAATCATATGACGTCATAATAATAATTGTTACATCAGTGCCTACAATTTTACGAATTTCACGAGCAGTTTCAATACCGTCCATCTCCGGCATCTTCCAGTCCACCAAAATGATATCATAATACTCTTTCTTTTCCCATTTTTGACCTACTTTTTCAACTGCTTTTATCCCCGAAATCACATACTCTGCCTGCAAACTCATATCACAAAGAATTTGCTTTGTATGTTGACAAATCATTATATCATCATCTACAATCAGTGCCTTTAAATCTGCAAGATGTATTTTTGGATTTAATCTTGCCGCCTCTTTGCTTTCCTCTGAAATACCCAGCTTTACCGACACTGTAAACTCACTTCCGACACCATCAATGCTGTTGACATTGATGCTTCCGCCCATCAAATCAACTAAGTTTTTACAAATCGCAAGTCCCAGACCCGTTCCCGAATATGGCGTTGTTGAGCCACCCTGCTGTTGTTCAAAGGGTTCAAAAATCAGCGGTAAAAATTCTTCGCTTATACCTATGCCGGTATCATTGACTGTGAATTGCATTACAGCTTCATTACAGTTAATTCGTTCCTGCCCAACAATAAACTGAACTTTTCCGCTAACTTCAGTAAATTTGATGGCATTTGCAATGATATTTACAAGTACTTGTTGCAGCTTCATTGCATCACCTATGTAATAATCCTCGGTAAAGGTTGTAATAATTGCATCATACTCCACACCTTTTTGCTGTGCTTGTGCATGACAAATAGCATTGATGTTGTTTATAAATTCTTCAAACGGAATTTTTTCTTGACGTATAAGCACCTTACCGCTTTCAATTCTGGACATATCCAAAATATCATTTATGAGTGAGAGCAAAAATCTTGCAGAGATACCAACCTTAGAAAGATATTCCGTTACCTGTACAGGGTCATTTACACAATCTGCGGCTAAAGTAGACATACCGATAATCGTATTCATAGGTGTTCTTATTTCATGGCTCATTCGGGAAAGAAATTCTGATTTTGCAGTGCTTGCTTGCTGTGCCGCAACGAGTGCATCTTTTAAAGCCTCGTTTTTACGCTGTTCCTCATTGTAAATATCTGTAATATCGCTGCGTGTTAAGATAATCTGTCTGCGTGCCTTGTCAAGATAAGAAAACTGTAGCTTTTTACGGCTGATCTTTCCATCTTCCTCTTTTATCCGACAATATGTGGTATAAATATTTTGCTTGTCCAACTGTGCAAATACATTCTTGTATGACATATCGTAAATGTTTTGTTCAATATCTTCTTGCACCAAAAATTTTCGTGCATATGCTTTCATCTCTTCTTCATAGCTCTCCGAGTAACGTGACGGCAGTGAGGTTCTTCCACTTGTGTGGGCAAACAATGTGTAGGCATCTTTATCGCTGTTCAACAATGCCAGATAATCATAATCCATATTTACGACAGCATCTACAATTGCTCGTGATATCTTTTTCTGGTCAATATCCGTTGCATAAATATAAGCTTCCACATCACCGCTTTGTGGGTTAAGAAACATATCTACCTCTATTTTAGCCCAAAGGTTTTTTGTTGCTGTGCCAAAGCTCATATAATTTTCCAATGCCATGCTGGTTTTACCCTCACGATAAGCTTTAAGCAAGCTCTCCCTGTTGAAGATTTTTTTGTATTCCTCCAATTCGGCGTCATCAATATGAGCGGTATATTCTCGCTTAAAAAAATCATCAACCGTTCCATCGCCTTGAAAAGTAAGAATAAGAGCATTGTCACTTAAACCGTCCTCACAGATGTTTTGGGTTAAATTCATCTTATAAGAACCTATGACGTCTTGATTATGTATTTTTCTCCATTTAATTTCTTCCTCGTAACGCTGTTCCAATCGTACCCGTTCTGTAATATCTATTGCTGTACCTATTGCTTTGACCGATCTTTCGTCCTCATCATAAAATGCGGTATATGACGTTTCATACCACCACCAAATTTTGTGGTCCTCATTCCACCAACGACCTATGCTTTTTACTGTTTTTTCGCCATTCTCAAGTTTGTCAAGCATTTCTTTATATGCCGATAAATCATTGGGGTGCAATGTGTTGCCGCTTACAAATGCTTCCGGTATATTTTCTACCACACTTACATTATCAAAGGCTATTATATGTGATGCGTTGCTTAAATCGTAAATTGTACGAGTTGCAACATCAAGCGTCCAAAGGGTTACGCCGCATTGCTTTGCCGCTCGTGAATAGTTCTCCACAAGCCTTTTGTATATACCAATGCTTTCAGCAAAGCCTATCGCACTAACCGGCCTTCCTTTTTCATCAAATATGGTATGGTATTGGATTTTTTTCCAGATTAAAACTCCATTTTCCACCACCGCTATTTCTTCGGTAATATCGCCCTCGCCTTGCTTAATTCTCTCGTGAATTTTAAGCCACCGATTTGCACTGCTTTTATGAATAAGCCCCATATCAATCAATCTTTGCGGAAAATTACTCCATGATTTTGATGTTCCCAGCTCTGACATAGCGTTTAGCCCAGACACAGCTTCATTGTTTGCAGGATTAAATATCCAGTATTGGATACCACACCTTTGCAATATATATGTTGGTATATCCACAATGCTTGCGTTGCTGTTTCGTATGCTTTGATGCTTCAAATCATTCTCTTTTATGGCAAACAACCTCCTACAAATGGGAACTTATGTTCTCCACTTATTTTGCATTTTCCGCAGCCTGCAAATCAACAATTGACTTTGCTGCGACTGAGCTTTATTGTACTTATTAAAAAAGCTTATAATGTATTTGACATACCTTACAATAATCCGGCTGCCTGCTCTATAACTTTTGACGGTAAATTTAGCATTTTACAATTTTGGTTAGACCTGTTAACACTAAAATTATAAGCTTTGAACTAAACAAAGTCAACGAAATTACACAAAAGCCACTGTAAACTTCGTTTAATGTTTTTGGCAATAATTTTGTCGCACCTACTGTACTGTAATTTACGATAAATTGCGAAAGCATAACAAATGCAAAAACCGCTTAAAACTAATGTTTAAGCGGTTTTTGTCTAATCATGATAATTATTTCAGCAATCCATAAAGTGTACTATAAAGCAATTCCGGCTCAATTGGCTTGGCAAGATGGTCGTTCATGCCTGCATCAATACTTTGTTGAACGTCCTCCGCAAAAGCATTGGCGGTCATGGCAACAATCGGAACGGTCTTTGCCTGTGAATGATTACATTCCCTAATTGCCCGAGTAGCTTCATATCCATTCATGATTGGCATCTGTATGTCCATTAAAATTACATCAAATGTTCCGGGTTCGCTTTGCAAAAAGGTTTCATAGCCTACCTTGCCGTTACTCGTTGCGGTAACATTGATGCCTGCTTTTTCTAAAATTCTTCTTGCAACCAAACGATTCATTGGGTGGTCCTCACAGAGCAGTACCTCAACACCGGATAAATCATGTGGCTTAACAGATGCTTTTTTTGTTTCTTTCTCGGGTGCGATTTCCTCTGCACGCCGCAAAGGAAGCTCAATTGAGAAAGTACTGCCGACATTCTGCGTGCTCTGTACGGAAATAGTGCCTCCCATATAGTCCACAATGCTTTTTACAATAGAAAGCCCCAACCCCGTACCCTCTATCTGTGCTGTCATGGAATTTTGTACACGATAGAAAGGCTCAAAGATATGAGCTTGCTGTTCGGGGCTTATACCAATACCCGTATCCGAAATTTCAAAATTATACAGACTGATTTGTTTGTGCTCCATCACCGTTTCAGTTAGTCGGTAGGTAATAATACCTCCCTCGGGTGTAAATTTGACTGCATTGGCAAGAATATTGTCAATCACTCGATGAATACGCACAATATCCCCTGTACAGCGGTCATGGGTAATGTCCATAATAACATCAACGGTTTGCTGTTTTTTGCTTGCCAATGCCTTTGCTCTGCCTACAGCAAGCTTTAATTGCTCCGAAAATGAGAATACCTCATTTGTTAAAATCATCTTTCCGCTTTCAATGCGGTTCATATCTAAAATATCCGTAATGATTGACAGCAGCAGTGCCGAAGATTGTTCAATAACCTGTAAGCTCTCATGTACCTGCTTTGTATTGTGCTCGTCCGCAATTGCCAGTTTGCACATTCCCACAATAGCATTCATCGGTGTTCGTATATCATGGCTCATTGATGAAAGAAATTTAGACTTTGAACTGTTCGCCTGCTGTGCAATTGCCAGAGATTCCGAAAGAGCAATTTTTTGCTTTTCCTGCTGTGCCAACATATCTGTAACATCAGCACGGCTGAACACTACTATTCCCGCTTCCCTGTCATGTACCGAAAATCTGGTCTGTTTGGTGCGAATATCTCCGCTTACTTCTCTCAGATGATAGGTGATTTCATAGCTGTCCTTATCTTCTAACTGTTTCAACACGTTTTTAATCGACATTTTACTTGAATACAACTCTTTATCTTCATCTGCAATATAAAGTTCTGTAGTGCGGCATATTGCGTCGGTATAAGAATATGGAACGCCGTATTCATAGTCCTTTAGGCACTCTCTTTGATTTTTGCTGTTATAAAATACCGTGGTATTTGTGTTAAGATTAAGATGAGCAACAAAATCATAGTCAAACTGAATAACAGCGTCCAAAACCTGTTCCTGCATCTTATTTTCAGAAACATCTGTCACCGTCAAAAAACCAATCAGTTCGCCTGTTTCCGGCTGCAATGCCGTATCCACATGGCTGGAAATCCAGCGGATACCTCTACCCTCTCCCATACTGATTGTACATTCACATTCATGCTGTGTAATACCCAGTTCAAAGCTGTTTTTCATATTTTCATTGCTGAAAGTTTTACAAAATATCCGCTTTTGTTCTTTATTCGGTATCAGAGAACCAATACCAAAGAAAAAATTCTCTCTCACCATACCGAAGCGATTCTGCAAATCCAAACCGGTTTTGTCCTCTACCTCTAAAATCACATTGCGTGTGACATTACAATGCCCTGCCAAAATAACATTTTCTCCCAAGGTACGGTAGCGGTATTTAATGGCATTTTCATACTTGTGTTTTGATTCAATTTGGTCACTTATGTCCACCGCACTTCCCAAAGCGTAAACAGCGTCCCCAATTCGACCGGACAAAATAGTATAATTACAGCGTTTCCAAATATAGTTGTTTGTATTCATATCCCACAGCCGCACCGTAGTAGTTACCTGTGTTTCTCCTTGATGCAGCTTTCTGTAAAAA
>JAVVRS010000098.1:0-5965 GCA_036654595.1 Oscillospiraceae bacterium
CATCAATTTGATATTTCAACTTCAAACGATTATCCTTTATATCAAGCAAAGCAGTAAACACATCTATATATACCAAACCTTTTGCTTCTGCCATCAGTTTTATCTTTTCATTAATACTAACAATTACATCATTACCTACACAATTACGCATATCATCACGAATAGGCAGTATACTTTGAATATAAATTTCAGTGTTTGGCAATGCCTCTGTAAGGCTGTCAATCAAATTCTGATATTCGGTATAAAAATCCGAGTTAAAATCTCCACCCATATTACTGATATCATTGATACCCACCAGTAAAAATACAACTTTAGGTTTTAGTTTTACAACTTGGTCAATTCGCAGTTCAACACCTCTTATTGTATCACCTTCTATCCCCATATTTACTATCTTCAACTCATTTGACAAATGCTGCCATTCACCATAAGCGGTAAGGCTGTCACCTAAAAATACAATATCCATTGGCTTATTCAGCTCCTCAAATCGTAATAATGCTGTTCTGTAAATATCTGCATATTCTTTTCCATCTTTTAATTCAATCTGTTCTATATATTCCATTTTTTCACTGTTTAAATCAGTATTATCAGTTTCCCATTCTGCCGCCTTAGGCAATACTAAAAACAAAGCCACCACCAGCACCACCAACACCATCATTTTTTGTTTCACTTTGTGCACCCATTTCGCCTTATTTTTCACTGCTGCCCCACGCCTCTGCTCCACCCGCACCACCGTCCCCACAGTGCGGATTTTATCCGCCGAAGTGCCGCAAAGCGGCACTTCGCAAGGAGATTTTGCCCAGCAGGCAAAATCTCCTTGACTGTGGGGACGGCGGTAGCGAGCAGAATTTTAATACATAATAGAAATAAAATAGATTGTAAAAATAAGCACCGCCGCAAACGACAGTGCTTATTGTTTTTATGTAGTAACTAATCTTTAATCAGTTCCGAAAATTTTGCAGCTTGTAAGCGTGTAGTTACTTCACTTGATATATCAGTGTACACTTTTTGGAACTGGCATGGTTTTTCCTTAAATCTGGTACATACAAAATCAGATTCACTGCATTTGTTAAGAGAATATGGGCCTTGAATTGTTTCAATAACATCATTCAAGGACATATCCTCAAGAGGTTTAGCAATTTCGTAACCACCTTGAGTACCTTTAAAGGATTTAAGCAATCCTGCACCAACAAGCTTTCTGAGTATTTTCAACGAAAAGCGTAAAGTTACGCCGGTAGTTTCGGCTATATGTTTAGCGTCCATTCTTTTTTGATTTACAGCTAGGCAATAAACTATTCTAACAGCATAGTCCGCTTCCAAAGTTATGTGCATTTTTAATAAACTCCCATTTTTTCAATTTTGTATCATATGATTACAATTAAACTATACTTTTTCAGAATAGCTTATATAATACAATATGTCAACAGAAACAGTCGTAATAATGGGGATTAATCAAGAAAATCCTTAAGTTTTTTACTTCTGCTTGGGTGACGAAGCTTGCGAAGAGCTTTTGCTTCAATCTGTCTTATTCTTTCACGGGTAACATTAAATTCTTTACCTACTTCTTCCAAAGTACGGCTTCTGCCATCTTCCAAGCCAAAACGCAAGCGTAAAACTTTAGCCTCACGAGGTGTAAGACTGGATAGCACTTCACCGAGTTGTTCTTTAAGCAAAGTATGTGAAGCTGCATCAGCAGGTGCAGGTGCATCATCATCAGGAATAAAGTCACCTAAATGGCTATCTTCTTCTTCACCGATAGGTGTTTCAAGAGAAACAGGTTCTTGAGCAACACGCATTATTTCACGCACTTTATCAACAGGCATATCCAGTTCAACCGCAATTTCTTCGGCAGTAGGTTCGTGACCGTTTTTATGCAGAAGTTGGCTGGAAACTTTTTTAACTTTGTTAATAGTTTCAACCATATGAACAGGTATACGAATAGTTCTTGCTTGGTCAGCAATAGCACGGGTAATTGCTTGTCTAATCCACCATGTAGCATAAGTCGAGAATTTAAAACCTTTGGTATGGTCAAATTTTTCTACAGCTTTAATAAGACCGAGATTACCTTCTTGAATTAAATCCAAGAACTGCATACCTCTGCCGACATAACGCTTTGCAATACTTACAACAAGACGTAAATTAGCTTCCGATAAGCGTTTTCTTGCATAAGGGTCACCTTGAGCCATACGAGTAGCGAGTTCAATTTCTTCATCTCCCGAGAGTAAAGCTACACGACCGATTTCTTTGAGATAAACTTTAACCGGGTCATCAACGCTGATACCTTCTGCAGATAATGCACTTTCCAATTCTTCACCTGCAAGTGTAGTATCAAGAATGATATCTTTTTCAGGTTCATCAACAATATCCACATTAAAACTTTCCAATGTTTCATAGAGCATTTCCACTTGGTCAACATCAAGGTCAAGTTCAATAAGTGCATCTGTCAGTTCTTTGTTTGTTATTTTCCCCTTAGCTTTTGCGCCCTCAAGTAGGTCTTTCATTACTATTTTTTTATCTGATGCCAAAACCTTTTCCCCCTATTTCTTTTTTGCTGCTAATTGTTCAATGTACTTTTTCAGCTGTTCATCGTCCATCTGTGCTACTTGGCTTTCTGTTTTCAAGCTTTGTGTATCTTTAATAATTCCGATATAATCCTGCAATTCTTCTTCTGATTGGTTAACATCAGCTACCGATGCAATAAGTCCCGAAAGCTTTGCCATCTGTTCCGCATTGAGCACTGAAGAAAGGTGTATCAGCTCTGCCGGTTGGTTTTGTTGTAAACGGTCAGTCAATACAGTATATATTGCTTTATTGCTTGGTACTGAAAACTGCTGTGGCGTTATCTGTTTTTGCAGCTTGGTAATATAATCCGGATTTTTATAAAGAGCCGCTATGATACGTTCTTCTGCTATTGCAGCTTTTAAATTATTACTGCGTCCCGTATCCTGTTTAAAGCTTGGTAATTCACCAATATAAACCTTAGTATCTCTGCGTTGTTTGCCGGCTTCTTTTTTTCTTGTTGCCTTGCTGATTTTTTCGGTCTGCAAATCTATTGCCTGTTTATTTACACCCAACTGTTCTGCTATTTTTGAAGTATAGACTTCACGTTCAATAGGGTTAGTGAGTTCTGCCATCAACACAGAAAATTCTTTTAAAAAGCTTACTTTACCATCGTCCTGTGTTAGGTCATACTTTTGTTTTAGTTTATTTATCTGAAACTGCACTGCATTTGAACTACCTGTAAGCAGCATATCAAATCTTTCACTGCCATATTTTTTAAGAAATTCATCAGGGTCTTTTGCGTCATAAAGATTTAAAACATTTACTGTAATCCCTGTTTTTTCAAAAATCTGCATAGCTCTGTTTGTTGCAGCCTGCCCTGCCTTATCACTATCATAAGCAAGTATAACCTTCTGTGTGTATTTTGCTATAAGTCTTGCTTGTTCTTCTGTAAGAGCCGTACCCAATGTTGCAACGGCATTATCAAATCCGCCTTGATGCACCGAAATTACGTCCATATATCCCTCACACAAAATCAGTGTATCACGTTTAGTTTGTTTAGCAATGTTCAGTGCAAAAAGGTTTCTGCTTTTTTTAAACACAGGTGTATCCGAAGAGTTAATATATTTAGCACCTTTGTTGTCCATTGCTCTGCCGCCAAATGCAATTACATTACCTCGTATATCAATTATTGGGAAGATTGCTCTGGCTCTAAAGCGGTCAAAATAAAAATCCTTACCATTTTTGTTTGGTTTACTGCTTTTTACAACTATTCCCGAGGCTTCAAGTTCCTTCATATAATACCCTTTTTCGGTCAGATATTTTATCACACCGTCCCAATTGTCGGGTGAATACCCAAGTCCAAATCGCCGTATTGTTTTAGGTGAAAGTCCTCTACCGATAAAATAGCTGTATGCAGCTTTACCTTCATCGCCAATAAGTGTCTGATGATAATATCGTGCAGCTTCACGATTTATCTCCAACACTCGTGCTTTAAGTTTTGATTCCGCATAATCGCTGTCATTTTCCGGCATAGAGAGCCCTGCACGCTGTGCTAACAATTTAACTGCTTCAATATATTCAAGATTTTCCGCTGCCATAACAAATGTGATTATATCTCCGCCTGCACCGCAGCCAAAGCAATAATATGAAGAACTTTCGGGGTATACAAAAAATGACGGTGATTTTTCCGAATGAAACGGGCATAAGCCCACCATGTTTTTACCTTTGCGGACAAGTCTTGTGTATGGAGATATGATTTGTTCAATGTCACAAGCAAATTTAAGTTGACTTATAAAACTTTCGGGCAACATAGCAACCACGTCCTTATCTGTATGCTGTCAGAGCTATTATTCCTTGAAAATATTTCATTTACACACTTTTCAAAAAATTTGTTTAAATCACCGACACACTTCTGTTGAACTGCTTATAATAAGCTTATTTTCGACAGTTACCTACAGGTGGACACCTCAGTGTTTTATAGTATCTTACCTGTAAAATCTGCACTTGCGGCACAATTCGTGTGCGTTTCACGCACACTGCGGCGGCTTCGCCGCCGCAGCACGCCGTTCACCCCTTTTAGGGGTGAACGGCGGCGAATTGTGCCGCTTCGGTGAGAGCTCTAAGCCTTTGGGTTTATTTAAGAAATCCAAAATTTTTAAATGGGTAAAGAGTAAATCTGGCTTCACCAACTATTTTATCACCCTCAATATATGGGTCGTCCCAATATCTTGCATCAATTGAGTTGTCACGATTGTCACCTAAGAAAAGGTAACAATCTTCGGGCACTTTAAATTCACCGCTTGTAGCTTCTTGATTTACTACATAAGCTTCTTCAAAAGGTTTACCATTAAGTGTCATCTTTCCGTTTTCATCAAGTTCAATTGTATCACCGGGTAAACCGACACATCTTTTAATTAGCACCTTATTCAGCTCATCACTTTCAAAAGCAACAATATCACCACGTTCTATGCTGCTTTCGGGGTTATATACACGAGTTGCAACAAGTACACTTATTTCATCAATTGTAGGTATCATTGACCCTGTTGGGACAAAAACAATAAAAGCGACAAATTTAATAAACATAAATACCAACAAAATTTCAATTACCAGAGGAATTACCCATTCCTTAACAAACTGTTTAATTTTCAAGCCAGACTACTCCTTTATTAATGTCATTTTCCCACCCAACATTTTGGGACGAACAATTCTTCAAACAAATTTATTGCAAAACGGTCACTCATACCTGATATGTAATCACAAACTGCACGATGAATGTCATGTTCTCGAATAATAGTTTGAAATTCTTGTGGCATTTTGCAGGGATTTTTGGTGTAGTATTCATATAATCTTCTAACTACTTCCATTGCTCTTTCTTCTTCACCTTTTGCCAAAGGGTTAGTATATACCGCCGCAAACATAAACTGCCGCAAGGTGTCAAACGCTTGTTGTATCTGAGGTGACATAGCAATATCATCTTTACTGTTTTCAATAATTGATAATATCATGGTGGTAATACGTTGTGATTTAGTTATACCGAGCTGTGTTTTTACAGTTTCGGGTATATCTTCGGGCTTAAGAATATTTGCACTGATTGCGTCCTCTATATCATGATTTAGATAAGCTATTTTATCTGCATAGCGAACGACTCTGCCTTCGGCAGTTTTTGCAGCTACCGACGAAGTTGAGTGACAGGCAATTCCATTGCGGACTTCCCAGGTAAGGTTTAAGCCCTGCCCATCTTTTTCAAGATATTCCACAACACGCACACTTTGCAGTGTATGCTTAAAACCATAAGGGCATACCTGAGCAAGTACTGCTTCTCCTGCATGACCAAAAGGGGTATGCCCCAAATCATGACCCAAAGCAATTGCTTCGGTTAAATCTTCATTAAGACGTAAAGCACGAGCAATTGTTCTTGCAATTTGACTAACTTCTTGTGTATGAGTTAATCGTGTACGATAGTGGT
>JAVVRS010000099.1:0-5876 GCA_036654595.1 Oscillospiraceae bacterium
GGCGACCGTAGGTCGCCCTTGATTGTGCCGCCCCATGGCAAAGCAGCTAAGGTTTATAAGCCACTACATTTTTTGTAGATTTAAATAGTAAATTGTGATATACTAAAAACAATTATGCACAGATATTATTCAGCTAAATAACACTCGGCTATTCGCCGCACAACTGATAGGAGATTTAACAACATGAGCAAACAACAATGGAAAGGCGGAGCCTTACTTGCACCTGTACCGCCGGTACTCGTAACCTGTGGCACACTTGAAGAACCGCATATAATGACAGTAGGTTGGACCGGAATAATTAATACTGTACCACCAATGACTTATATTTCTGTAAGACCCGAACGATTTTCTTATAACTTTATAAAAAATTCAGGTGAATTTGTAATAAATCTACCAACAACAAGTCTGGTACGTTCGGTAGATTTTTGTGGTTGTACCTCAGGTAAAGACACCGATAAATGGACACGTTGTAATATTACCCCACAACAAGCATCTATTGTAAATGCACCATTATTAGCACAAAGCCCCGTAAATCTTGAATGTAAAGTAAAATCAATAACAGAACTCGGTTCACATCATATGTTTATTGCAGATATAGTTGCCGTAAATGTTGAGGGTGAATTTCTTGAACCTAATGGGAGATTAATGGTAGAAAAGCTTGATTTAATTTGTTATGGACATGGCACATATTTTCCAATGGGCAGACCAATGGGAACATTTGGTTATTCTGTACGCAAAAAACCTGTAGGCAAAAAATATAAGGGGAGGAAAAAATAATGGAAGCACAAAGCAAACTCAAAGCAATGTCAAGACTTGCTTTGTTTTCTGCTGCTCTTATTTGGGGCAGTTCATTTTTCATCGTAAAAAATACTGTGGACGTTTTCCCAACTTATTGGTTGCTTGCCTCACGTTTTATAATTGCTTGTACTTTACTGTCCATTATTTTTTTTAAAAAGCTTAAACAGCTCAATAAATCTTATTTTATAAATGGTGGTATTATTGGGTTATGTCTTTTTTGTGCATACAGTTTTCAAACCTTTGGTATTGCACATACAAGTCCCGGCAAAAATGCGTTTCTTACCGCTGTATATTGTGTTATTGTACCATTTTTATTTTGGATAGTTGATAAATCCAAACCTGATATCTATAATTTTCTTGCTGCCGGACTTTGTTTATGTGGTATTGGACTTGTTTCACTTACAGGAGATTTTTCAATTGGCATAGGTGATTTTCTCACCTTAATCGGTGGTTTCTTTTATGCCTCACATATGGTATCTGTAGCAAAACTAAGCCGTGGTAAAGACCCTGTGTTAGTAACAATTGTACAATTTGGTTTTACAGGTACATTTGCACTTATTGCTGCACTGTTTACCGAAAGCTTACCTACAAGTGTTTCTGCCGCTTCACTTTCCGGTATACTTTATCTAGCTGTATTTTGTACTGCAACTGCTTTACTTTTACAAAATATCGGTCAAAAAAATACTCCACCCGCTGCTGCTTCAATTATTTTAAGTCTTGAAGCTGTTTTTGGTATTATCTTCTCCATGATTTTCTATGGCGAAAGATTAACTCCACGTTTAGCTTGTGGTTTCCTTATAATTTTCTGTGCTGTAATTGTTTCAGAAACAAAGCTTGCTTTCTTACGCAAAACAAATGTTGTTATACCTACTGTTGAAGTAACACCATCTGCTGTATGCGGTGAGGTTAGAAAGTAATCTTTACTAACCGACTTATATTGCCATAAAACTCTTTTAGCATAATATTTCATCACTGCTAATGGGTCAGCGTCGGGCGGCACAATCAAGGGCAACCTTCGGTTGCCCTTGGGGCGGCGGTATACCGCCGCCTGCGGCAATTCATGCCGCATTGTGCCGCCCGAGCAAGGAGCAAGCTATAAGTCGTATCTATTGTATAAAGATAAATAGGAGGTAGGTCAATTGAAAACCAATGTTATATCAATAGGTGGAAGTTTGTCCTTTAAAAAGCTTTTGTCGGACAACCCAACACTTAAAAGTAAGCTTGCACAACTTGACTTGCTTCCAATCTCAGAATTTCCTACTGTGAAAAGCAAAACAGAGTTGATAGAAGCTTTTGCAAAAGCAGCTGAATACAGTGATGTAATAATTTTGCTGGATTTTACAGGGGATAAATTATTAATTGCAAAAGACTTTGCCGAGAATACTTTACAATTACCTCTTGCACAGAATAAAACAGTAAGACATCATCTGGAAACTATAGGGATAATGGATAATTCACTTTGTCGATTGCCGGTGGGAAGTACCCCATTGATGGTAGGTAAAAGTATTGGTTTTGCTGTGTCGGAAGAAAAACAAACAGTTATTGTGTTACCTGCAAATGATGATTTACCTAAGCTTTTGCTGCAAAGTGTTGTCCCATATTTCAGTAAAAGCTTACCATCTGCGGCAATAAAAACATCAACAAAAGCAAAAGCTCACAATAAAAAAACAACCGCTTCACAAAAAACTGCTTCAAAACCCAAAAATGCCCTGCCATGGTACCGAAAAATTCTACCATGGAAAGGTGATAATCAAACCGATATAATTCGTAAAACTGTATTAATTGTAAGCAGTATTATATTTATTGGTTCAATAAGTTATATCACAACCTATTATTATCAATCATATATAAATGAAAAACATTATGAAAGCTTAGAAGAATTATATCAAAACAGTGGTATTGTACCAAAAGATTATCCTAAAGAATACAATAAAAAATTTGCAGGGTTATATGATGTAAATTCTGACATTGCAGGGTGGATACACATTGATAATACCCCAATTTCATACCCTGTAGTTAAAGGAACTGACAACGAATTTTATCACCGACGGGATTTTTATAAGAATAAAATTCCACATGGTGTGCCATATTTAGATTATCAAGTAGATTTAAAAAACAAAAGTACCAATACCGTTATTTATGGTCATAATATGAAAGATGGACAGATGTTTACACCGCTTACCGAATATCGCAATCTTGATTTTTATAAAGAACACCCTACCATTACCTTTGATAATGTTTATCGTGAAAGCCGTTATAAAATCATCTCTGTGTTTATTACAAATAATCGTTCGGAACATGGTAAGCTTTTTCCATACCATGAATTTATTGATGCAGATAATGCTCTTGAAATGGAACAGTATTTAAAAGATGTTTTGGTACGTTCATTTATTAATACAGGTGTTGAGGTTGCTCCAAGTGACCATCTGCTTACACTTTCTACCTGTACCTATGAATTTGATGATGCACGATTTGTTGTTGTGGCAAGAGAATTGCGTGAGGGCGAAGCTGCTGCTGTAGATGTAAGTAAAGCTGTATTAAACCCTGCTCCGCTCATGCCCGATATTTGGTATAAGCTTTATAAAGATATCCCAAAACCGACTGTAATTCCTGTACCTGTTATAGAAGAACCCGAAACCGCTCTTATACCGCAACCTCCGCTCAACGATACAAAACAACCACCCATTGCAGAAGAACCCAAAGATACAAAAAAACAAGCAACTTCAGATGAAGCAAAAAAACAACAGCCACCTCTTCAACCCGAGGTAAAGCCTGAAATCAAGCCCGAAACGGAGATTAAGCCTCAGCCCACACCTCCGCCTGCGGCTAAACCTGCTCCAATAGCCCCCGAACCAAAACCCGAACCAACGCCGGAACCAAAACCCGAACCAACGCCGGAACCAACGCCCACCCCAACTGCTGTAACGCCGCCTAAAAAGGCGGCGTGCAGTTGTGATGGCTGCTTGTACATATCAACACATAATTGCTCAGGAAATATAAACGATTGCAGTTGTGATTGCGGTGTCTGCCGTTCTTCAAAAAAAGATATTTCAACTGCTGATGATGAGCAAGATGTAATAAGTGATGACACTTTAACGGTAAAAATAAACGGTAAAACCAAAAAATATAATGCTTATGATTTGTTATGTCAAATTGTAGAGAATGAAATGGGCGGTACATTTAATGCCGAAGCACTTAAAGCACAAGCCGTTGCCGCTTACAGCTATATTAAATATAATAATGATTTGGGTATTCACCCCTCTGTTTTAGTTAAAACTTCACCTAGTCAAAGTACAAAATCAGCAGTAAAAGCAGTGCTTGGCGAGGCTGTTTATTATAATGGCAGTATCTGTAACACTACTTATTTTTCTACCTCAGCAGGTGAAACCAATGATGCCCGCAATGTATGGACAGGTCATCTTCCATATCTTGTATCTGTAGATGCTCCCGAAGACACCAATAATAAATACTATGGCGTAACTACAACCTTTTCAAAATCAGATATGGCAAGTTATATTAAAAAATATCTTGCAGTAGATGCCAATAAATATGGTGACCCCGAAACATGGTTTGAAGATATACAAACTTTTGATGGTACAAAATATGTAGATACTATCTCTGTTTGCGGTAAAACTATTACAGGGCGTCAATTGCGTGAAAATATGCTTAAAAATGCTATCTATTCTCATGCTTTTGATGTAAAATACAAAAATAATAAATTTATATTTACTACCTATGGTTATGGTCATGGTGTAGGTATGAGTCAACATGGTGCCGAATATCTTGCCTCACAAGGTGAAAGTTATGAAAGTATCTTAAAGCATTATTATACAGGTGTTAAAATTAAATAGGAGTTGATATCTTGCCTAAAAAATTATTTATGTCATTGCTTTGTTTAACTATACTTTTTTCTCTTTGTGCTTGCGGTGAAAAAGGACTGGTTGAAACAGTAAAACAAAGCTTTGAATATCCTTATGAAGTTACAATCTCTACCCTTGAAGCTTCTGTTTTGGAAAAACCGGAACGTGTAGTATCTCTTTCACCATCACTTACAGAGATTGCATTTTCTCTTGGTGTCGGTGACCGTCTTGTCGGCGTCAGTGATTTTTGTGATTATCCCGAACAAACCGAAGCTTTACAGCATATAGGTACAATTCAAAATCCAAACCTTGCTGCAATTAAAGAATTAAATCCGCAAATAGTACTTTGTTCTGCTTCACCAATTGAAAGTGATTTAATTGCATTACAACAAATGGGTGCATTGGTTGTTATTATCCCCCGTGCCACAAATCTTGATGGTGTATACCCCATTTATGATGCCGTCGGCTGTATATTTAACGGTAAATCCGAGGGGCTTAAAACGGCATCTGCCATCTATACACCTTACAAAGAAAAGCTTAATGCTATCAATGCCGCAGTTCAAGGTAAAACTCCACCCAATGCAGTATATCTCACAGAAAATCTTATTACAATGGCAACAGGTGATACCTTTGAAAGCAATTTGCTTACCTTTTTAGGTATTAGTAATCTTGCGGCTTCCAATACTGATTGGACTTATCCCAAGGATAAATTAAGCGAGCTTAAACCCGAAGTTATATTATATGATGCAAGCAACATTAAGCCTAAAGATTTAGCCGAAGCCGATGGATATAAAGACAGTACTGCAATTAAAGATAATGCTGTATATGAAATAAATTCCACTGCCGTTGCACGTCAAGGTATAAGAATGTTTAAGGAACTGTTAAATATCAGTGATTTAGTTAATCCGGGTATAGTACCTGTAAAAACGCCTACCGAAACGAAAAAGTAACAAACCGGCGAACCGCCGGTCGTTATGACCGGTGGCGAACCGCCACACGTTATGACCGGTGGCGAACCGCCACAGGATATGACCGCACGGTTAGATTAAAGCAATTTGCAGTTTGCGTTTGTCGGTGGTGGCGAACCGCCACACGTTATGACCGGTGGCGAACCGCCACAGGATATGACCGCACGGTTAGATTGCGGAAATCTTTGGTTTGCGTTTGTGCGGTGGGTTCAAGAATTTTGCTATTGCTTATTGCAACAAGACCTAAAAG
>JAVVRS010000100.1:0-5855 GCA_036654595.1 Oscillospiraceae bacterium
GGCAGAACTTACAGAGGCTATAAAACAAATTGCAATACTTACTTTAGACGGTAAGATATCGCCGAATGAAATAACTGAACAGACTGTAAGTGATATGCTTTATACAAGATATCAACCTGACCCGGATTTAATTATTCGTCCTAGCGGTGAATTACGAACTTCAAATTTTATGATATGGCAGGCAGCATATTCTGAATATGTATTCATGGATATTCTTTGGCCTGATTTTAAAGAAACAGATTTAGATGATGCTATCTGTGAATTTACTAAAAGAAACAGAAGATTTGGTGGCTTAGGATAGAGAATATCATAGGTGTTGATTAATAAAAAAAACATATGATGCGGGCGGCACAATCAAGGGCAAGCTTATGCTTGCCCTTGAGGCGGCGTAAGCCGCCTGCGGCACAAGCCGCATTGTGCCGCCATAGCTTCGTCTATCAACACCTATGATATCTAAGCCATCTTGATATATTGAATAGGATTATAATGGGTTTAATCCGTGATAAATTTCTGAAAATTAACTTAAACAGGTTTGCTTAGGGACGGTTTATCAAATTGCAGTTGCCACATGTGTTGCTGTTGATAAATAAGCCCCGGAAAAGAGGTAAAAATGAAAACAAGAATTATGTCTGCACTTATCGGATTGGTTATTCTTGCAATGGTGTTAACCTTTTTTCACACCGTTGTTTTAAATATTGCAGTAGCAATTATTAGTTTGATTGCAGTATATGAGCTCTTTCATGCTACAGGAGTGTCTAAAAATAAACTGATGAGCATTGTATGTTATGCAGTTACAGTAATAATTCCATTTTTAGACAGAGCAACTACAGTGAAGTATATTTCGTCATATTTCTTGCCATTTGTTGGAGTGTTATTTATAATACTGCTTTTTACACATCATATATCCGGAGTAGAACACCTTGCTATGGCGGTATTGTTTACATTAGCGATACCTTTTTCGCTTTGTTCGGCAATCTATCTCAGAGATATCTATGGTGTAGTAGGAGGAATATTCTACATATGCCTTGCATTAGGTGGTGGTTGGCTGAGTGACAGTGGAGCATACTTTGTTGGTATTAAGTTTGGCAAAAAACCTCTTGCACCAAAAATCAGTCCAAAGAAAACAGTAGAAGGTGCAATTGGCGGCATAGTTTGTTGTACATTGGGCTATTTGATTATTTCATATTTGTATTATAAAGGTTGTCAATCCGCAGGTCTAGTGGTGACAATTAACTATTTATTTGTACTGCTGCTTGCACCTATAGCATCGGTTTTGAGCATAGCCGGTGATTTATCTGCATCTATAATAAAAAGAGAATACAATGTAAAAGATTTTGGAAATATAATGCCGGGACATGGCGGAGTAATGGATAGATTTGACAGCGTTTTATTTGTATTTCCATTGGTATATTTGTTGGCAACAAGAGCACCTATATTGGTGTTTGGATAAATGTAATCTACAGATAAATTTGATAAGAATTAAAAGAGGGAATAATTTTTGAGCAAAAATATAACTATTCTGGGTGCTACAGGCTCTATTGGGACACAAAGTCTTGATGTTTGCAGAAATTTAGGGTATAACGTGACTGCATTGACTGCACATAAAAATATTAATCTTTTAGAAAAACAAGCGAGGGAATTTAACCCTCGCTATGTCGCAATTACGGACGATTTTTGTGCAAAAGAATTGAAAATTAAATTAGCCGATACAACCGTTAAAGTACTCACAGGTGATGAGGCACTTTGCTTTTTGGCAGCTATGGAAGAAAATGATGTAGTGTTAAACAGTTTAATGGGTATCAGAGGATTACTACCTACGTTGGCAGCAATAAGAGCAGGTAAAGATGTAGCACTTGCCAACAAAGAAACGCTTGTAGCAGGTGGTAATTTGGTTATGAACCTTGCAAAAGAAAACCATGTAACAATATATCCGATTGACAGTGAACATTCAGCTATCTTTCAGTGTTTGCAAGGAGCCAAACGAGAACAGCTTTCTAAAATTATTTTGACAGCTTCAGGAGGACCTTTCAGAGGTTATAATAGGGAACAACTTAAAGCTGTAACAAAAAAGCAGGCATTAAATCACCCTAATTGGAGCATGGGAGAAAAAATTACAATTGATTCATCAACTATGATGAATAAAGGTTTGGAATTTATTGAAGCAATGAATTTATTTAATTGTACACCGGAACAGATAGAAGTGGTTGTACACCCACAAAGTATAATTCATTCTATGGTGGAATTTGCAGATGGGGCAGTAATTGCACAACTGGGAACACCGGATATGCGAGTTCCGATACAATATGCCTTAACCTATCCTGACCGTTTTAGGTCAACAGCACCAAAGCTTGACATTACTTCATGCAAAGCATTAACCTTTGAAAAACCGGATTATTATACATTTACTCCGTTGCAAACCTGTATTGAAGCAGCAAAACGTGGTGGGTTATACCCATGTATAGTTAATGGAGCAAATGAACAGGCAGTAGAATTGTTTTTGCGTGACAAGATAAGTTATACTGATATTTTTGATGTTGTAGAAGCAGCTTTAAATGAATTTGATTTTTTAGATTATTCTACAGAGCAGCAAATCTTAGAAGCGGACAGTATGGCACGAAATTTTGTTAAAAATAAGTTCTCTGTTAAATAGAGCTTATCCAAATAAAATGCTGATGTTAACTTTTAAGTTGTTAAAATCATTTTTAATTTTAATATAATATTGTTCAAATTTTTGAATATACTTAAATTGTATGCTGCTTTTTCGGCAGTTTAGGCACAAGTCCACACCAATATGCGGCGGTCGTGAGTTGTGTGCCTTCGGCACACAACCGGTAGGCGGAAACTTTAGTTTCCGCCTACCTCGCCCGACAGAATGTCGGGCGGCACGACCGCCGCAGATGGCGGAAAACGGAAGGAGTATATATGAATACATTTTTTATAATTTTAATTGCACTTATTGTGTTTGGTTTGCTGGTTATTGTACATGAGTTTGGACATTTTATTACCGCAAAATTGGCAGGTGTAACGATACATGAATTTTCCATTGGTATGGGGCCATTATTGGCAAGTGTTACCAAAGGAGGTACTATGTACTCTCTACGGTTGCTTCCGATTGGCGGATATGTAAAGATGGAAGGCGAAGATGAAGACAGCAATGACCAAAATGCTTTTTGCAACAAAAAAGTTTGGCAAAAAATATTAGTTGTAATTGATGGTGCAGTGTTTAATGTAGTACTTGGATTTATACTTATTACAATAGTTACATCGTTACAGCCTAAACTGTCTACAACGGTTGTCGGAGAATTTAATCAAGGAGCAACCAGTACTGAAAAACTAATGCTTAATGATGAGATTTTAAAGATAAACGGTACTAAAATCAATTTAGTGAATGATATTTTGTTTGAATTTATGCGTGATGAAGATGGATTGGTAGATATAGAAGTTATGCGTGATAAGCAAAAGCTAATATTAGATGCAGTTCCGTTTGAAACATATATGACTGATGGCGTACAGATGTTGCGTTTAGACTTTAAAGTTTATGGTAGAGATAAGACTGTAGGCGGAGTAATTTCAGAATCTTACTATATGACAGCATCGGTTGTAAGACAGGTTTGGGTATCCTTTGGGGATTTGATTACAGGTAAATTTGGTTTTAATCAATTGTCGGGACCTATAGGTGTTACAGGTGCGATAGGTGACGTTGTAAATGATGCAATTGAGGTTGCAAAAGAGCATAATTCATGGCAGGCATTGCTTTCTCCATTGTTTATGATTGCATATATTACAATCAACCTAGGTGTGTTTAATCTAATGCCGCTACCGGCGTTAGATGGCGGCAGATTGATATTTTTGTTGATTGAAGCGGTACGAGGTAAGCCTGTACCTGCAAAATATGAAGGCTTTGTTCATGCCGCAGGATTTTTCCTTTTAATAGGCTTGATGATTGCAGTAACGTATCAAGATATATTAAAGATATTCACAAGATAACGTATTTTAACAGCAGGAGGTATAAATTAAAATGACAAAAGCTATAAAGATAGGCAATAAAATCATTGGAGCAGGAAATCCTGTTTTAATTCAGTCAATGCTTAATATACCGTCATATGATGTTGAAAACAGTGTTAAGCAGGCGATTGAGCTTGAAAAAGCAGGTTGTGACATTCTGCGTGCGGCTATACCAAATATGGAGGCAGTAAAGCTGATACCTGCAATAAAAGAGGCAATTTCCATACCTCTTGTGGCAGATATTCATTTTGATTATAAGCTTGCTTTGGAAGCGGTTGCTGCCGGAATTGACAAAATCAGAATTAACCCCGGAAATATCGGTGATGATGATAGAGTACGTCAGGTTGTTGAGGCGTGCAAAGGAAAGAATATACCAATTCGTGTTGGAGTAAATGCAGGTTCAATGGAGAAAAATATACTTGCAAAATATGGCTCACCATGTCCCGAGGCGTTGATTGAAAGTGCGGAGTATCATATCAAACTGATTGAAAAATACGATTATAATAATATTGTTTTGTCGATAAAATCATCTACTGTGAAAACTATGATAGATGCGTACACAATGGCAGCACAAAAGTTTGATTATCCGTTGCATTTGGGTGTAACCGAAGCAGGAACAGCCAGAATGGGTTTGATAAAATCGTCTATAGGTATAGGTAGCTTACTTTCAAGCGGCATTGGTGATACCATTCGTGTATCACTTACAGCACCACCGGTTGAAGAAATTTATGCCGCAAAGGATATATTAAAAGCAGTAGGCTTATCACAATCGGGGGTGACAGTGATTTCATGCCCGACTTGCGGACGTACAAGGATTGATTTAATACCGCTTGCAAATGCAGTGGAAAATGCACTGCGTGACTGCCCTAAGAAGCTTACGGTTGCTGTAATGGGCTGCGTGGTAAATGGACCGGGTGAAGCAAGAGAAGCGGATATAGGCATAGCGGGAGGCATTGGAGAAGCATTGCTGTTTAAAAAAGGCGAAATAATCTGCAAAGTGCCACAGGATAAAGTTGTTGAAGTTTTACTTGCAGAGATAGAAAAGATGTAAAAAAGTTAAAATGTATCAAGTAGAGAAAGGCGGTTAAAATTGAACAGATTTTCAGAATTTTTTGCAGATTTTATGAATGATGAACTTCCGCAATATCTTGGTGAAGCAGCAATAACAAAGATAGATATTGTAAAGGAGAGCCGTTCTGTTTTAATTGAAATTTCTCCGCCCGGACTTGTGCATAAAGATGTTTTGTTGGATATATCAAAAAAAATGGAAAAGAAAATGAGTTTGTCAGAGATTACTATAAAAGCTACATATGATAAATCATTGTTCAGTATAGATTATTTTGATGATATTTTATTTGAACTGAGAAGAAAAGGTTATCCTGCAAATGGCATTTTTCAAGGGGCGGATAAAAAGTTTGAAGATGATGTTTTAACCATCTCGCTCAAACGTGGCGGATATGATATGATAAAAGCTACAGGTTGTGATGAGGGAATACGACGTGTTATAATGAATGAATTTGGTACACCTGTACAGGTAGAATTTGATGGAATACTGGATTTAGACAGTAACAGTAAGCTTTTTAAAGACACTATAGGTACAGCACCTCCGCCAAAAGCAATTGAGCGAAAAGGGAAGATGGTACCCACCGAAAGTGTCAAAAAAAGAAGCAATGCAATGTTTGATACAGGTGATATGCCAATTGACCTTTCATCACCGATTGTGGTATACGGCAAAGATATAACAACTGCACCTACACCTATAAAAGAAGTGTGTCCGACAAGCGGTACAGTAACTGTATGGGGCGATATTCTGAGAAAAGAATCCATCACTTCAAAAGACGGCAGATGGG
>JAVVRS010000101.1:0-4128 GCA_036654595.1 Oscillospiraceae bacterium
GTCCTTGATTGTGCCGCCACAGCTTCAAAATTATAGCTATTATATTGTAATTAAGTATAGCACAGTGGTAAGCAGGGTGTAAATGTGTTACAATTAAAAAAGAAAAATTATGTCGCTATAAAGCGTTGAAATGGAGTATGTAATGATGAAGAAACCTATTGAAATACTTCGGGAGAATATGAAAAATGAAGGGATAGCCGGGTGTGTAATACCAACAGGTGACCCACATATAAGTGAATATACAGCAGATTATTGGAAGATAAGGGAATATTACAGTGGCTTTGACGGCTCGGCAGGAACACTTGTGGTAACGGAAGATAATGCCGGACTTTGGACAGATGGAAGATATTATGTGCAGGCAGCAAAACAACTTGCAGGTAGTGGAATAAAATTACTTAGAGCAGCCGAAAAAGGTTGTATAAGTATAACGGATTATCTGGCAGAAAGTTTAACAAATGGTGCAATTGTATATATATCAGGGTTGACATATCCTACAGATGAAATGTTAAAGATAAAAACAGCATTGGAAGAAAAAGGTTTAAAACTTTGTACAGAGGGAGATTTTGCGGGTGATTTATGGGCAGAGCGACCAAAGCAAAAACTCACACAAATTTATTCATTAGAGAAAAAATACAGCGGTAAAAGTGTTGTGGAAAAACTGATGGAATTAAGAAAAGAATTGGATAAAAACTATGTAAATGCAATACTTTTAGGGAAACTTGATGGGATAGCATGGTTGTTTAATCTTAGAGCATCAGATATACATTGCACACCATTTTTTATATCGTATGCGTTTGTATCGCAACAAAAAGCAGTTTTATTTACGCATTTAAACCGTATGCCGCAGTCGGTAAAATATTTTTTGGAAGCTAATGGTATTATAGTAAAAGAATATAATGAAGTGTTTGCATTTGTTGCAGAACAAAATAATGCGATAAAAATTTTATGTGATGCAAAAGAGATAAATTATTCATTATATACAGTTGCTCAAAATAATAAAGCAATAACTATAGTGCAAAAAGATAATCCTATAATGTTGCTTAAAGCACAAAAAAATAATACAGAGATTTCTAATTTGCATATTGCATATAAACAGGACGGTAAAGTAATGGTGGAATTTTATGCGTGGTTGTTTGCAGAGATGGCAATAGGAAAATGGTATGATGAATATCAGTTGGCGGAAAAAATTGCACAGATGCGTAAAAGTGTTGATGGTTGTATAGATGAAAGTTTTGATGTTATTGCCGCATACGGTGAAAATGCGGCAATGTGTCATTATGCACCTGAAAATGGGTGTGCTAAAACAGTAGAACCCAAAGGTTTGTTGTTATTGGACAACGGAGGACAGTATTTAAATGGGACAACAGATACCACAAGAACAACTGCAATGGGACAGGTTACACTGCCTCAACGACTGCACTATACGCTTTGTCTTAAAGGTTTGATTGCTTTAAGCACTGTAATATTCCCCGAGGGTACAACGGGCAAACAGCTTGATGTACTGGCACGACAGTCGTTATGGAAATATGGCTTGGATTATCGTCATGGTACAGGACATGGTGTTGGCTATTTGCTCAGTGTACATGAGGGTCCACATGGGTTTGGCGGTGGAAGTGCAGGCAATCAGAAACTGCTTGAAGGTATGGTTGTAAGTATTGAACCGGGATACTATGAACAAGGCAGTCATGGTATACGAATTGAAAATGTTGTGTATGTTACCAAAGATACCCGTACGGAATATGGTCAATTTTATCGTTTTGAAACATTGACACGAGTACCGCTTGATACTGATTGTCTGGAAATATCACTGTTGAATGATGATGAAATTAATTGGCTGAACAGCTATCATCAAAAGGTATATCAAGATTTAGCACCATTGGTAAGTGATGCGGCAAAAAAATATCTCGAACAAAAAACCCGACCTATTTAAAAAAAATGCTTATTGGGGGCGGCACAATGCGGCACTATGTGCCGCAGGCGGCGAAGCCGCCACAATACCGGACTGAAAGTCCGGTATTGATTGTGCCGCCCCATAAAATTATACCGGTTTACAGTTTAAACTCTTTTATTTTGGTAAGAATATTACCGATAAAAGAGTTTTTTTATGTAGTTTTTTAAATTTACAGTTAAGCGTAGGCATAAATCATTAACAGATGGTACAAAATAAAGTCAGTAACTAAAACATAAAAAGAAGCCAATAATAGTGATAAGAAAAAAAGATAACTAAATACAGTGGAAGAATGGAGATTAATATTATGAGTAAAAATACAGGATTTATGTCCGGAAAAGGATTTTATGTAGCACTTGCAGTATGTTTACTGGGTGCAGGAAGTGCTGCGTGGGTAGCGGTTGACAGAACATTAAGCAGTGTTGAAATGACACAGCCTATACCTAATCAAGTGCAGGAAGAAAAGGGTAAAGATTTTTTGGAAGCAGAGGACTCGGAAAAGTCCATAAAGCCGACAGAAAAACCAATAAAAGAACAACCAAAAGCAGAAGAAGTGAAACAGCCGTCAAAGCCACAGGAAAACTCTGCCAAATTGCCGGCACAATCTTCTTCATCAGCAGAGCAATCGGATTCTGGCGCACGACAGGTGCTCTCACCAACACAGCCCGGTTTGGCATTTTGTTTGCCAATAAGCTCCGAAATCACCAAAAATTTCAGTGGAGATAACCTTGTTAAAAGTGCAACCCTTAAAGAATGGCGAGTACACAATGGTATAGATATTGCCGCCAAAGAAGGTGATACTATTTTAAGTGCATTTGCAGGGCAGGTAACTAAAATTTACGGCGACCCTATGTGGGGTAATGTAGTTGAAGTTATGGGTAAAAATAATGAAATCGGTATTTATTGCGGTATGGCTGATGCAATGACTGTTGCTGTAGGTGATGTGGTTGCTATGGGTCAATCCATTGGTACGGTAGGTACCATACCATGTGAAAGTGCTGATGGTATTCATCTGCATTTTGCAGTTAAACAAAAAGATAAATTTGTTGACCCATTAACTATAGTTAAAAAATAAATCCTGTTCCAAGGCGTAAGCTTACCCGACCCTCGCAGGCGGGCGGCGTTGCCGCCCGAAATTGCCCGCTTTGCGGGCAATTTTACGCCCCCCTCGCCCGGCTGGTTGCGAGGGGGGCGTATCCTGCGAGGGTCGGCGCTTATGGGTGAGTAAAATGGAAATAGATATATAAGTATCATAAATATAGATATATTTCCGGAATTAGACTTGATTATATTGTAGTAACTGAATATAATAGAGGTGACAGAAGGATTTTGTACATAGACCACATAAAAATAATAATCTACTAATTTAAAAAAGTACAATAATTACATAAAATTAATCGTAGATTTAATTGAAGAAGTGTACTGCTCCACAACAATTAAATAGTTGTGTTCCTTTAAATGAAAGGAAAAAATGGAAGGAGCAAATATGATAAATAATAATTCAGATTTAAAAATTAGATTGGGAGAGCTAAAAGGAAAGTTAAATTGTTTGGAAAACAAACTTAAAGAAACTCAAGAAGCACTTAAAGTAAGCCAAAGACGTTATGAAATTGCAATGAGATTTTCAGAAGTAACAATATTTGATTATAATATAAAAACAAAGAAGATTTTAATACAACCCGAAGATTTTAAAGGGTTTGGGGCACCTAATGCTTTGGGTAACAGTATAGAGGAGATTATAAATTCGGGAATAATAGCAGAGAGAAGCAAAAGAGATTTGCGTGATATTTATAGAAGGATTGATGAAGGTGCAGCAAGTGCATCAACAATTATCTATGCTAATGAATTAGATGGCAGTGAAAGAATACTTGAACTTAAATTGGTGAGTGTTTTTGACCAAAACGGACAACCTGCATATGCAGTAGGTGTGCGAAAAGATATTACAGAGATGATTAAATTACATAAAGAAAAAGAGTACGGCGAACTGTTAACCTCGGAGTTAACTTTTATATATGAAGCTAATGTAAGTCAAGATAAATTAATAAGATATGATAATGAATGGGCAGAAGAAATAGGTCTTGGTGAAATTAAAACACTTACAGGTATTTTAAAGCTTATGTGCGATAAGTATATTGACCCCCAATATATAGAATTATTTTTAGAGAAACAATCACCCAAAT
>JAVVRS010000101.1:4228-5849 GCA_036654595.1 Oscillospiraceae bacterium
TTACAAAAGATATAATGAATTATCTGCATGAAGAAATCGGAAATCGGTTTGATTTATTTTCGGGAGAAGATTTTACTAAAAATGTTTTGCCGCTTATTTTAAAATCAATTCACCCACATGACCATGATAAGGTAGCGGAATTATTATCAACAATAAATCTTTTAGAGGCATATTCAAGAGGAGAGAATGATTTAGGCTGTGAATATCGCAGAATAGATAAAGAAGGTAAATATAATTGGTTTAGATGTTCATTGCAGCTTTTTGAAGATATTCAGAACAAAGATATTATATGCTATGCTTACGTTGAAGATATCAATAAAGAAAAAGGCAAAGAAATAGCGTTGATATATAAAGCACAGCATGATTTAATGACAGGATTTTACAATAAAAATTCAACAGAGGAAAAGATTAATGAAATAATTTTTTCTGATGATGGAAAGACAGAAAAACATATCCTTTTTATCATTGATTTAGATAATTTTAAACTTGTCAATGATAAATTCGGACATGCGTTTGGTGATGCAGTATTGTCACAAACATCTGCAAAGATAGGTTCATTATTTAGAACAGGAGATATTTTGGGACGTATTGGCGGAGATGAATTTATTGTTTTTATGAGGAATGTTCAAAATGAAAAGATAGCTCATATAAAAGCAAAGGAAATATGTGAAAACGCAGCTGAAATTTATGCTCAGAATGATATTGAATATAAAGTAACCGTAAGTGTTGGAATTGCTTTTTATAATAAACATGGCAATTGCTTTGATGAATTGTATCGTCATTCCGATATGGCATTATATGATGCAAAGGAAAATGGACGCAATCGTTTTTCTGTTTACAATGAAGATATGCAGTTTAAACATTCGGCAGTTAAAGGAATTGACCCACGTCAGGTCGTTGAAATAAATACATTTGAGAGTAATGTCAGTGATTATTTATTTCGTATTTTATATGAATCCAAAGATAAATCACAAGCTATAAAATCTGTATTGGAACTTATAGGTAAACATTATCATGTAAGCCGAGCATATGTGTTTGAAAATTCAGAGGACGGAAGATACGCAAAAAACACATTTGAATGGTGTAACAAAGGTGTTTCAACTCAAATTGAAAAAACCACCCTAATATCATATGATGAGATAAAAGATTATGCAAAAAATTTCAACAATGAGGGTATTTTCTATGTGGCTGATAGCAGAGAACTGCAATCTCCGCTTAAAGAAATCGTAATGAAACAAGGAATTAAAAGCGTGGTACAATTTTCCATGTTGGAAAACGGAAAATTTGCGGGATTTATTGGTTTTGATGAATGTACCTGTTATCGTGTGCCGGAGAGCAAAGAATTAAATGATTACCGTAATTTTGCAAATATTTTGGGGGTGTTTATTGCAGAGATGCGGTCGGTGGAAAAACTGGAAGCCAGTAAAAATCTTGTGCTATCGGTGGTTGACGGATTGGATTCTTATGCTTATGTATGTGACCCATCTGAACATAAAATATTGTTTGCCAATATAAAAGCCATAGAGTTATCACCAAGAGCAAAAATAGGAGCTCGTTGTTATGAGGCTTTTTGGGGTTACAGTAAACAGTGTGAAGATTGTCCTGTGCAGTCACTTGTGGA
>JAVVRS010000102.1:0-5805 GCA_036654595.1 Oscillospiraceae bacterium
GGGACGAATTGCAAAAGCAATGGCACATTTGGAAAAAAAAGGATTTATTTGTCGTGTTATTAATGAAAATAACAAACGAGAAAAATTAGTCAGATTAACAGAAAGAGGTCATGTGATGGTAAAAATTTTCAATGGCATATTAGATGAATGGAAAGGGATTTGTTATGTTGGGTTTTCAGATGAAGAACGTGAATGTTACTTAGGATTTTTAAAACGTATATCAGATAATGTACTGGCAAATCGCAAAGGGGAAAAATAACATGGTTAATAATCTTACCGAAGGTAAACCACTAAAAGTTTTATTCTTCTTTACATTACCAATGCTTGCGGGCAATTTATTTCAACAACTTTATAATATGGTCGATTCAATGGTTGTAGGACGTTTTGTTGGTGCTGATGCACTTGCAGCAGTCGGAGCATCATTCCCAATAGTATTTCTTTCTGTAGCCATTGCTATGGGGCTTTCAATGGGTTGTACCGTAGTTATATCACAGCTTTTTGGAGGAAATCGTATTCGTGAAATGAAATCAACCATTTCCACTGCACTTATTTCATTATTTGTTTTAGGGCTTGTAATAATGGTTTTAGCACAAATTCTTTCAAAACCATTGCTTACACTGTTACGCACTCCCGAAAATATAATGATGGATTCACTGTGTTATCTGCGGATATACTTTGCTGGGGCAGTTTTTTTATTTCTTTATAATGCACTTAATGGTATCTTCAATGCTTTGGGCGACAGTAAAACACCACTTTATTTTCTTATGGTATCTACTATTGCAAATATTGCTTTGGATTTATTGTTTGTTATAAACTTTCAAATGGGTGTAGCGGGTGTAGCGTGGGCAACGCTTATTGCACAAGGAGTATGTGCAATATTATCTTTACTTGTATTAATAAAACGCATTATAAAAATGCCTGATGAGGACGAAAAATGGGCAGGTATTCCTGTTAAACTATTTCAGATATCTGCGGTAAGACGTATTGCTCGTATTGGTATTCCTTCAATGATACAGCAGGCGATAGTATCATTGAGTATGATGCTTATGCAAAGTCTTGTTAATTCATATGGTTCTGTATTTATTGCCGGTTACACTGCCGCCACAAAGATAGATACACTTGCTATGATGCCAAATATAAACTTTTCCAATGCCATGTCAAGTTATACAGCACAGAACATAGGTGCCGGAAAATATGATAGGGTAGAAAAGGGATATCGTGCAGGTATGCTAATGATAACCATTTTCAGTATATCTGTCACATTAATTATATATTTGTTTGGACCATGGCTTTTAAATATGTTTATGGATTCCGGTACAAATTCACAAGCAATAGAGTATGGTATGAGTTACATGAAAACAGTTTCTGTGTTTTATGTTTTGATGGGTGTATTGTTTATAAGCAACGGTTTGCTGCGTGGCGTAGGTGATATGAAAGTATTTATGCTTAGTTCCATGAGCAATCTGTTTGTACGATTAATTGTTGCTTACGGACTTGCACATTTCTTTGGTCAAAGTATGATTTGGTGGTCAATTCCAATTGGTTGGGCAGTTGGTGCAACTGTTTCATTTACCAGATATAAGAGCGGAAAATGGAAAGAAGCAGAAGTTATAGAGTAATTTTTGAATAAAAAAATCTAAGCAAATGCGTACAATGTGTTAGACAGATACAAAAAAAACCAAAAATCCATGGTAATTTGAACATACTCACCTAACTTTATGAACAGTCTTTTTGTAAATTGTATAGAACTTATAACAATATAAAAATTCTATATTTACTTCATAAAAATTATGTGATATCTTGGTAATATACTACAAAAAGCATTGGGGGGGTTATATGGATAATGACGATAGCGGCAATAGCACAATATTTAATTATTCAATTCGACATAATACCACTAAATTCTTATTGTATAACTTGATGTCCGAACGCTGTTTTTAATAATGGCAGCCCTCAATCGAATTGGCTAAGTATGCCTATAAAGGAGAGAGTTTTGTGTATAAAATAGTAAATAAGCGACGTCTCAATACAGCAGTAACTATGCTTGAGATAGAAGCTCCATTGGTAGCTCAAAAAGCTAAAGCAGGTCAATTTATAATTTTCCGTATCGACGAATATGGTGAAAGAGTTCCATTGACGATTGCAGGTTTTGACAGAGAAAAAGGCACTGTATCCATAATATTCCAACATTCGGGCAAAAGCACATCAATGCTTGCTCAATTGGAAGTTGGCGAAGGCGTGATGGACTTTGTTGGTCCGCTTGGCAAACCAACCGACATGGAAGGACTTAAAAAAGTTGCTGTTGTTGGTGGTGGTACAGGGATAGCACTTGCTTATCCTGTAGCAAAAGGGCTGTTTGATGAAGGTATCGAAGTTGATATGATTGCAGGCTTCAGAAGCAAAGAAATTGTTATTCTTGAAGAAGAAATGCGTGCAAGCACTACAAACCTTTATCTTATGACCGATGACGGTACATATGGTGAAAAAGGATTTACCACCGACAAGCTCAAAGCACTTTTAAATGCAGGCAAAGAATATGATGAAGTTATTGCTATTGGACCTCCTATGATGATGAAAATTGTATGTGATGCTACAAAATCTTATGGCATTAAAACTGTTGCATCACTTACTTCAATTATGATTGACGGTACAGGTATGTGCGGCGGCTGCCGTATAACCGTTGGCGGAGAAACAAAATTTGTTTGTGTTGACGGTCCTGAATTTGACGGTCACCTTGTTGACTGGGACGAACTCTTGAAAAGAAACTCTTTCTACAGAGATTTAGAGCTTGAAGAAGCAAAGCATATTTGCCGTATAACCGGAGGTGTTCGCAATGGTTAATCTGTCTAAAATTAAAAACCCAATGCCAAATCAGGAAGCACTTGTCCGCAATAAAAACTTTATTGAAGTTGCGGAAGGCTATACACCTGAAATGGCTGTCAATGAAGCTATGCGTTGTCTGAATTGCAGAACAAAGCCATGCACCAAAGGTTGCCCCGTAAATGTTCGTATACCTGAGTTCATAGCTAAGGTAGCAGAAGGTGAATTTGAAGAAGCATATAAAATTATTACTTCAACAAACTCATTGCCTGCTATTTGCGGCAGAGTATGCCCACAGGAAAACCAATGCGAAGGCAAATGTGTCAGAGCTATAAAAGACCAATCTGTAGGCATTGGCAGACTTGAGCGTTTCGTCGCTGATTGGCACGCAGCCAACTCCGGTGATGTGAAGCCGGAACTTATCAAGACTAACGGCCATAAGGTGGCTATCGCAGGCTCAGGCCCCGCAGGGCTTACTTGTGCAGGTGACTTGATTAAAAAGGGTTATGATGTAACAATATATGAAAGCTTACATAAAGCAGGCGGCGTATTGGTTTATGGTATTCCGGAGTTTCGTCTGCCAAAAGCTATCGTTGAAGCAGAAATTGAAAATCTAAAAGAGATGGGTGTTAAAGTAATCAAAAACGCCATTGTCGGAAAGAGCATTTCAATTGATGACCTTCTTGAAGAAGGCTATGAAGCTATATTTATCGGCTCAGGTGCCGGTCTTCCACAATTCCTGCATATCCCGGGTGAAAATCTTCTTGGTGTTTATTCCGCAAATGAATATCTCACAAGAATAAATCTTATGAAGGCATATCGTCCGGAATATGATACACCATTTAAAAAAGCTACTCGTGTTGCAGTTGTTGGCGGCGGTAATGTTGCAATGGACGCTGCTCGTTGTGCAAAACGTATGGGTGCCGAAGAAGTTTACATAGTATATCGTCGTTCTGCTGATGAACTTCCTGCTCGTAAAGAAGAAGTTGAACACGCAATAGAAGAAGAAATTCAGTTCAAACTGCTGTCAAATCCTGTTGCTGTAGTAGGCAATGAAAAAGGTTATGTATGTGGTCTTGAATGTACAGCTATGGAACTTGGAGAACCTGATGCCTCAGGTCGTCGTAAGCCTATAGAAAAGAAAGACTCCAACTTTACAATTGATGTTGATGCTGTTATTATTGCTATAGGAACAAGCCCAAATCCGCTTATTAAATCCACTACCAAAGGTCTGGACGCAAACAAAAAAGGCTGTATCGTGGTTGATGATGAAATGGCAACCAGCCGTGAGGGCGTATTTGCCGGCGGCGATGCCGTAACCGGAGCCGCTACAGTTATTCTTGCAATGGGTGCAGGCAAAACCGCAGCCGAAAGCATTATGGAATATTTAGGAGACTGATTTAATTGAGATATACTGTCGGCTGAAATATATCGGTAAAACAGTATAGCAAATATATTATTTCGTTATTTTGTGTGGCAAATCAAAGTAGAGGTTTGACCGGCAAAATGTTTGGGAGGACGCATTAATGAGCAATATTCAGAATACCGACGTTCGGGAGAGGACAAAACAGATTATCGGGATTTTGCCCGGTGTAGATTGCGGCGGCTATGGCGGCTGCAAACTACCAAGCTGCGAAGCCTGTGCAAAGGCAATCGCCGAAGGTGCATCTGTTGCAACTTGCCCCGCCTGTTCACAAAAAGATGTAGATGCAATCGCAGTTATTATGGGTGTAGACTCAATCAAGGTTAAAAAAGAAATTGCATTTATAAAATGTTCGGGAAAGACAGCCAGAAAACAAACTTATGCAAAAGGTACAACTTGCAGTGAAGCTGTTAAAGCAGGATTTTTAAAAGAAGAATGTTCTTACGGCTGCGTAGGACTTGGTTCTTGTATCGAACGCTGTAAATTTGGGGCAATGTCTTTAGAAGAAAACATCGTAAAAGTAGACAAGGATAAATGCACCGGCTGTATGGCTTGTGTGGATTTCTGCCCACAGAACCTTGTTGTTATGGCACCTGCTGATGCTACAAACTTTATACCATGTGCATCTCAAGACGATGAAGAACATACAAAAGCCGTTTGCGGTGCAGGCTGTATAGCTTGTCGTGAATGTGTTGATGCTTGCCCATTGGAGGCTGTTTCAATTATAAATAATCATGCTGTAATCGACTACTCAAAATGTGTTGGTTGCGTTGCGTGTACAGTTGTTTGTCGTAAAAAAATCATTGTAGATAATTTCCATTCGCTTGTAAAACTCAAATCACAGGTAGCATTTGTACGCTGTGCAGGTGGCGTTAATGCTAAGAGCAAATTTGAAGGACTTGGCATTAAAACTTGTTCTGAAGCTGCAAAAGTTACAGAAAAATATGATGATATCTGTTCGGCAGGTTGTACAGGACTTGGTGATTGCACAAAAGTATGTCGCTATGATGCACTTACCGTTAAAGATTCTGTCGCTTATGTTGATGCCGAAAAATGTGTAGGTTGTTTGGACTGCGTTGATGCTTGTCCAAAACATTTGATTACAGCTATTCCATATAAAGGCACAAAGCTTATCCCTTGTTCATCAAATGACAGCGAAGAACAAAAAGCAAAATACTGTCGCCTTGGCTGTACCGGCTGCGGTGACTGTGTTGCCAACTGCCCATCAGGTGCATTGTCACTAGATGGCGGTCATGCTGTTATAGATTGCAATATATGCGAAAACTGTACATCTTGCACCTATATCTGTTCAAGAAATGTTCCAAGAGAACAGGCTGTTCCGGAAGCAACATATCTGCAAATGGACGCATTGTGCGTAAGTGAAAGGAAGTGATTCCCATGAGAAAGCTTAAAACGATGGACGGCAATACTGCCGCCGCTCATGTCGCCTATGCTTTTTCGGAAGTTGCAGCGATATACCCCATTACACCATCATCTGTAATGGCAGAATTCGTAGATGAATGGTCTGCAGGTGGCAGACATAATATATTTGACCAGGAAGT
>JAVVRS010000103.1:0-5739 GCA_036654595.1 Oscillospiraceae bacterium
CGCCCGTTGTTAAGTTTGCCATCTTGACAGAAGTTTCTGTCATAGGTGTTGTGGCACTCTTATCGGTACTCCAACCTTTAAATGTGTAGTTTGTCACGCCACTCAGTTTTTCTGCACTGACTGTAACATCATCTTCCAGATAATATTTATTATTATCTGTAGGGACGCTGCCTTTATATTCTGCATTGTTTGCATCATATCTTACAGCGGCGTTGCTGCTTGAGTTTTCTGTCCACTGTGCATATACTGTTGTGTCTTTATCAATACTGCTTTCAGTGGTAAAAGCGGTTTTGCCTTCTTTGTCCAAAGCCCAGCCGTTAAAGGTATAGTGTGCTCTGGTCATTGTTGGCAGGGTTTTTTGGCTTTCAAGCGGTTGGTTTTTAATTGGCAGGTTTGCAGTAACATCATTCCATGTGGTATCTTGTGGCGTTGTTACTTCCTCTGTGTTGTTGTCAAAGGTTAATTTTACCTTTGATACTTCACTGTAGCCAAAGAATACTGTGTAAGCCGAATTGTCATCTTCGACCTTTAAGTTATACGGTGATTTGTTACCAAAATCTGCATTAGGCATTAATTTGTATGTTTTGCCGCCTGATGTGATTGTGTCCGCTGCTGTGATTTCATGTGTTCCTACTGCAAGATTTGATTTAAATTCTCTTTTCAATTCAACCCTTGTCAGTTTAAACTCTTGTTCATTTAAAACTTTGCCATTACCATCAACAGCTTCGCCTTTATCATTTGTCAAGAAGTATACTATTTCTGCTGCCGCAAGCGGTCTTGCGAGCTGTGGTGTTTCTACTTCTTGCTTGCGAGCTGCTTGGTCGGGGTTATTGTAATCGAGCGTTGCCTTGCCATTATTGGTTGGGTATACGCCATCTTTGTCATATTCTGCCTTTAACTTAATAGGAATTGTAAGGGTTGTAACCGTTGTCGGAATATCACCTAAATTCCATGTTATGCTATCCCCGTTTTTCTGTGCTTCGCCTTGACCTGCTGTCATAGTTTTGTTATCGTCAAATTCAAAGTACTCTGAAATCATATCGTTGATGATTGCATTTGTACCTGCTTTTTGAATTGACCCTGCGATTTTTGTGAATATTGCAGTCAAGCCTTCGGGAGCTTTAGCATCAAATGCACAGTCAGGTGAAGCAATTGTAACAAGGTTGCTTGCTCCATCTTTTGAAAGCCCACAGCCAATTGTATATATTGTGCAATTGTAAGGTGCGACTTTTAGTGCACTTGCTTCTTTTTTACCATCAGTAGGGCCTTCAAAAATCCCTGGCGAATTCGGTTCACCATCTGTAAGGAATACAATTGATACCGGTGGGCTGCCTTCCGGACGGTCTTTTAATAATTCTATTACTTCTTTAAACGCATTTGTATAGTTGGTACCGCCATCTGCTACAAGTCCGGCAACTTTACTTTTCAGAGTTGCTTGACCGTCAACATCTTGAAATCCGCTTTTCAAGGTTGCATTGCTCGAAAAGCTTACTAAAGCGACTTGGTTTTGGCTTTTTGTGCCGTCCAAATTACTTTTAAACATTGTGTCAATAAAACTGTTGGCTGCACTCTTGGCGGCAGTCATGCGGTTGTTGGTGCTTACATCATTATCACAAATTTCCGGCTTATTTTTTCTTCTATCTCCGCACTTATTGCATTGCCACCTTCCATTGATTTTAGTAAACTCTGTTCCGCCGCACTCGCCCATGCTTCCCGAGCGGTCCATTACCAAAATTGCGTCAGAGCCTGTCGGGATACCCGTACCGTAAACATCAAAGGTAATTTCCGCTGTTGTCTTTTCTGTGTTAGTCCACTGGGCAGATTTTTTCATCTGAACATATCCGTCATTGCCAATACTTGGGTAATCTTCCGCATTGCCAACCGGTGTGGAAATATGGCTGTTGCCTGTTACTTCAACACCGGGCGAACCGTTTCCATCAGCCGCAAATGCCATGGTCGGTGCAGTCCCGACTATAGTAAGCGCTGCTAGAAATCCACTTAATAATCGCTTAAATTTCATAAAAACTCTCCTCCTTTATTAGAAAATCAATCCCATGTAGGGGTTGGCTCTTCTTCTCCGCTCATACTCTCCATTGCATTGTCCATAAGTTTGATTAGCTCCAAGGTACTGCGAAAATGTTGACTTTCTTTGCGTTCAACCCAGCTTATTGTTCCCTGCCATGTTGCATTTTGCCGGTATTGTACCTGTATCATGAAGGTTGCTTTTTCGCCACGTTGTTTTTCCAAATCCAAATCGTCCATATATCGCACTACCTCCTTGCTTAAATCTTTTTTTTGCTGCGGCAAAGCTTTTGCCGAATTGAATGTTCTGTGTTTAAAATACTCTTGCGGAAAGGATAATTGATTAAACAAATCTTCCATAAGGTATGCCACTTCCATTATATCATTTACCTTGGCAACATTCTTACGGAATGGGTTGTAGATACGTCCGTTAAAGACACTCCTTTCCCAATCGTCAACACATACCAATGTTTTTACTGCCGAACCGGCAACCGGCATAGTGTTGATGCTTTTTATTTGAAATCCCTCCTGTTCGACTTGACATTACCATATTTTAGTCATATTTGGGTCACATTTAATAAGTAATTTCTTGTCATTATACTTTTTTTGGTTATTTGTTCTTTTCATTTGTTATCAAGTCTTTTTCTGAGTATGCACCTCTTAGGTCACATTTAGGTAACAAATCGTCTGCATTTTAAAAAAGCGGCTAAAATTTTGTGACATTTCATGCTTTCAAGCTATTTAAACTTAATTACGCTTGTGTTATACTGTACTCAAACAGGAAAAGCTATAAATAATATGTGATTTTATCCTTGTTGCAGCAAAATCTTCTTTCAAAAAGCTACTCAAGCAGTATATCCATAGATTGCAATGATGTCGTAATCTCTGTGCCTGTCTGTTTACCCAACTGCTTATATTTGCCGGTAATACGTCCCAGTACCATTTGACCGTTTTCAAAGGTTAGGTTCGGCAACATAAGTATATATTGCGATTTGCTTATGCGTGACACCACATCACCTTTTCGCAAGCTTGTTTGTATAATCTCTTTCAGCTTGTCCATGCACATTATAAGTGTTTTTTGTGACGGAATATTACCTAGGTTATTTGAAATTGATAAAAGTGCCACAAAAATGGTTCGTCCTGTGCGTTCTGCGGTGCGAGCCTCCATACGATACAGGTTTTTAAAAACTTCATAATCACAATACAGAGCACCTTTCAAAGCGTTATGCTCGTTAAGTTCTTCTTTTATAATGGACAAATCTGTTTGACTGCAATCATCTGCTTTAATAATTTCACGGTAAATTTTATGTAATTCTTTAGATGGAGTCACTCCAAGCTCACGGTAAAATAAATCCACCACATAGTTATATTGTGCCAAGGCTGCCGCTTGATTGCCCTGCTTCATCTTTGCCATAATCAAATACATATGAGCCTGTTCTTCAAATTGGTCAACATCTAACGCTTTTTTGCAGATTTCCTCAAGCTTTTCATAAGCTGACATCATGCTTAAAATCTCTGCTGCTTGGTAGACACATTTAAAATAAATTGTACGATAATTCAGTGACAGCGGAATTACCCATTCTTCATAAGAAGATGAGGGAAGTAAATCTCCTTTATATAAATCAATGGCTTTAAGGCAATATTCCAAGCGTTCCTTTGAGTGCGGTTCGCAGGCAGATGACCTTTGATATAATTTTTCAAATTCTTCAACATCAATGGTACATGGAGCCGCATTGTTCCAAGCATACATTCCATTTTGTGTGAGGATTAAATCCTTTCCATAAGGGACTTTTAAATTTTCAAGGGTGGTACGCAACCTGTAAATGAGATTTTTTAATGCACTTGTCGGATTATTGCTGGTTTCGTCTGGCCACAATACCTGTATAAGTTGTTCTTGAGAAATGGGTTTCTTATGGTAGATTGCCAAATATTCAAGCAAATTCCACACCTGATGTGAGCCCTTTGAATTATCTGTTACAATGGTTTCATCGACAGATAAAGTAAATCCTCCAAGCATATTGATTTTAATTTCAGGCTCAGATATTATTGGTTCTCTGATGTGCACTCTTTCTCCACCCCATATCATTAAGTATTGTCATGTAAAAGGCTGCTTTCACCCTTTTACTACATGGCATTTTTTCCTATATCATAACTTATTTAAAGTGTAGCATTTTTTTTATCAATGGTCAATTACGCTTTGCTTTTATCCTTTACTTTTTTTAAATAAAACACTATAATAATCATAAAAGCTAACTTATCTTGAAAATTTCATAATATGAATGTCAATATGTAGCTTTTGGGAGGTTAACATTTTGAATATTATTAAACAAATTAAGAAACATTTTTTCATGGTTGTAAGTACCATATTGATTATTGTGGGACTTCTCTTGGTCGGCAACCATTTTAAGACAACTATCTTTGCCGCCAAACCCGCACCGCCTGTGCCCATTGAACAGCCTGTCACGCCTCCGGCTCCCACGCCTGCTCCGGAACCCACTCCCAAAGCAGAGCTTTATCCTACCAATAAGCTGTTTGTCACCTCTACACGCCATGATTACAAAGACGGTGACATGACCTTGACGATACCTCATCTTAAACTTGACCGCCTACCTGTAATTGATGGCGAAAATTCTGCTGCACTTGCAAAGGGTGTCGGTCTTATGCAATATTCTCAGCTGCCCAACAACGGCAACAGCAATGTAAGCATTGTTGCTCACAGAGATATCTGCGGTGCGGAATTTTACTATATTAATACGCTTACAAACGGAGATGTATTTTATCTCACCTATGAAGGCAAGCAATATGAATACCTCTATGAACGAACACAAATTATCGAAAAGGACGACTGGTCCCCAATCTATTGCAGTGATAATTCTAAATTAACCCTGCTCTCCTGTGACCCTATCGGTACAACTATACACCGAATTATTGTTGTTGCAAACTTGCAAGAGGTAAACGACATTATAGTGGAAAATTTCCGTGAATTAAGGGAAATACCAGTATCTGCCACAGCTGATACACCCGAAGGGAAAGTGATTACTGATGAAAAAGCAGCATAAACAGCGTATACTCTCAATTGTGCTTATCTGCACTTTGCTTTCATACGCCACTGTGTCGGTTGCATCTGCTGAACAAGTAAGCTTACAAACAGTACAATTATCTGCACCCATCTATAACGCAAACCGACCTGTACAAACCACTGTACTCACACCTGTTGCGTCCGGCAAAGCGGTAAAATCGGGTTCCGGTGCAACAATTGATTACTCAAATTGCAACGAGGGATATGTAATGGTAAAGTATACCGGTTCCTGTTCAAAGGTAAAGCTTCAAATCACAGGTTCAAATAAGGTTACTTATACTTATGTGCTGAAACCTCATGATTATCAAACATTTCCGCTCACCTCCGGTGACGGCAATTATACTGTCAATGTTTTTGAAAATGTATCGGGCAATCAATACGCATTGGCACTTGGTCACACCGTTTCAGTAAAATTAAAAAGTTCCCTTCTTCCTTATTTGTATCCTAATCAATATGTCGATTTCAACGCACAATCCGCTACCGTTGCCAAAGGTGCCGAGCTTGCGGCAAATGCTGCTGATGAAATTGCCGTTGTTACCAATGTATATAACTATGTTACAAGTAATATTACATATGACCAGCAAAAAGCTTTAAGTGTAACCTCCGGCTACCTGCCCGTTGTTGATACAATTCTTGCT